>SKMT01000573.1 GCA_007120915.1 Myxococcales bacterium
AGGCGTCGTTGCCCATCGGGGCGTAGCCCAGTTCGGGGCGGGCCTCGATGTAGAAGAGGAACAGAAGCCGGTACATGAACCGCAGACACTCGCGGGTGAGTTGCTGCTCGAAGTCGGGGTGGTCCATCAGCTCCCGGCGTTTGTTGGCGGACCACTCTTCGCGGATGTGGTGCAGCGCCTCGTTGCCGACGAGTTCGATGGCTTCGCGCAGCGCGTATTTGAGGTCTTCGCTGACGGCGAAGGCGTGTTTGTGGGAGCTGTCGTCCAGGGTGTCGATGAGCGACTCGTCGCCGTCGCCGCCGATCTGGTCGCGACCGAGCAGGGCGGCGGTGACCTTGAGGGTGTCGGTCTCTTTGCGGCCCAGGATTTCGACGAGGTCGAAGCGCAGCAGCCGCTTTTCCATCCATTTGCCGCGGTCGATTAAGAGCAGTTGGGACTGGCCGACGACGAGGATGAAGCGGGGGGGTTCGGGGCGGGTGAGGATTTTGGTGGAGATGAGGTTGGCCAGTGTTGGTTTGCGTTCGCCCCCTCCGTCCCTTCGGGACACCTCCCCCGGCGCTGTGGCTTCGGGGGAGGATGGATGGGGCGCTGTCGCTTCGGGGGAGGTTGGTGGGAGGTTGAGGGGGTCTTCGGGGGCGTCGGCGTCGGGGTCGGTGGCCTGGAGGGCCCACAAAAGGGGGGCGCCGTCGGCGCGGCGGACCTCGGCGATGGTAGTGACCGAGCCGTCTTCGACGGTGTGGGGGTTCAGTTGCGGTTCGTAGCCCAGTGCGTGGAGTAGATGAGCGGCGAAGCGGTGGTGGAGTTCGGTGCGGCGTTGGACGTCGTCGGTTTCGGCGAGTTCGGCGCGGAATTCGAAGAAGTCGCTACTAAGCCGGCGCAGTTTCTTGTGGGGCGGGCGGCGGTCGGTTTCGCGGTCGAGTCTGGACCACTCTTTGAAGACCGGTTTGAGGTCGCCTTCGAGGATCGCCTCGAGGTAGTGGGTGGTGTAGAACTCGTTGACGTTTTCGATGCCGATCATTGGGTGGGCCTTATTTTATGTTGCGATGACAGCCCCGCTGCGTCGCTTTGCTCCTCGCGGGGCCTGGGGATGTCATCGGCTCCAATGGCTCGTTTCGTGTTGCGATGACAGCCCCGCTGCGTCGCTGTGCTCCTCGCGGGGCCTGGGGATGTCATCGGCTCCAATGGTGAGTGCGGCGACGACCTGGATAAATGGGACGCGTTCGGTGGTCATAGTCTGTTCGACCCAGTCGAAGTAGTCGTCGAAGATGGTGTCGATGGCCCGCTTTTTGCGGTCCAATTCCTCGCGGTTGCCGTCTTGTTCGAACTGTTGTTGGGCGAACTTCAACTGCCGGGCTTTGAGTTCTTCGAGCCGGTCGAGTTCGCGTTGCAGACGAGGGTTGATGCGGTCCTCGAAGTCGTTGCGAAGCTCGACCATCCGTTCGGTGGCGGCGTCGACGGCGGCGGGGAGAAGCTCGGAGAGTGCGTCGGTGTCGATCTCTTCGAGGCGGTTCGGCAGCGGCTCTTCGCCCAGCCCGGTGCGGTCGACGACGTCGTCGAAGTCGAGCAGTTCGACCAGTTCGCCGTCGTCGAACAACGCGCCGAACCAGTGGTGGATCAAGGGTTGGCTCTTCTGGTTGGGGATCAGCCCGCTGACCAGGATGAGCGACTGGTCGGCGTGGAGGCCGCGGTCGACGACGATGACCGGGGCGGTGTGGCGTCCGAAGTTGCCCTCCATCCGGTCGTTGACCCAGTGGATCGCCGGGTGCAGCCGCCACAGATAGTGCAGCTCGGGCCAGGCGGTCTCTTCGCCGCGGGCGTCGGCGATGGCCTTCTGCATCGCGTCGGTGTCGGAGGAGAGGATCAGCCGGTTGGAGTCGGGGACCACTTCGTCGGGGAGGTATTCGAAGCGCCGCTGCAAGTCCTCGGGGACTTCGAAGGCGACGCGCCGGCGTTCGGCGTCGACTTCGACGTCCAGCGGGCGGTCCTGTCGAAGCAGGTCGAGCGCGCTTGTCAGATAGTCGAAGTCGTGGTCGTACAGCCCGGGAAGTTCCCCGATGTCGGGGCGGCTGGTCGTGTCGGTGAACTCGTCATCGCCGAGCAGCTTGCTCATCAGGTCGATTTCGCCGAGTTCCTTTTCGAAGGCCGAGGCGGTTTTGTTTTGTTCGATGGCAGCGGCGGTTTTGGCCTCCTCTTCGTCGATGTCGTACACCCCCATCAGTGCGGAGGGGTCGCCGATGTTTTCGGTGGCCTGTTGGTCCTTCTCGATGAGCAGTTCCAGGATGCGGGTGTCGCCCTGGATCTGGTCGTTGTCGGATTCGGTGTAGAAGTAGGCGATGTGTGGGGTTTCGGTCTGGCCGTAGCGGTCGATGCGGCCGTTTCGCTGCTGGAAGACCATCAGCGACCAGGGGATGTCGAAGTGGACCAGCCGGTGGCACATGTAGTGGAGGTTGATGCCCTCGCTGGCGACGTCGGAGGCGATGAGTAGCCGGAGGTCGGCCTGTTCTTTGCCGAAATCCTCGACGATGCGCTGCTGGTCGATGTCGTTCATCCCGCCGTGGAGGGTCTCGACCTTCTTCTCGTCGAGATCCAGCGCCCGGGGAAGGTGTTCGGCGAGCCACTTCATGGTGGCGACGCGCTCGGTGAAGATGACGAGCCGGTCGTCGCGGAAATGGCCGGTGAAGTAGAACGGAGAGTCATCGTCGCTGAGTTCGTCAACGAGCTTGCGGAACTTCGCGAAGTTGCCGGGGTCGACGTCGACGAGCCGCTCTCGAAGCCGCTGGAGGCTGGCGACGTCGCGGTCGTAGCGGGTGGGGTCGACGGTCTTTTCGATGCGTTTGAGCCGGTTGTCGATGGTCTCGATGCAGGCGGCGGGGCTTGAGAGCAGCGCCTTTTCGAGGGTGGTCTTAAAGAGCATGTTGCCGCCGCGGCCGATGGCGTCGAACTCGATGTCCGTGAAGGTGTCGAATAGCGCCTCCTCGGCCGGGGAGGCGTCGGCGGGGGCGCGGGCGATTTTGCGGGTCGGGAAGTTCTGCTCGACCTGGTCTTCGATGTCCTTTTTGAACCGGCGGATAAAGAGCCCGTCGATGTCGTCGGGGGTGTAGTTGTCCTCGTCGGCGATGGCGGTGGGGTCGAGCATGTTCATCAGGCTGGCGAAGCTTCGGGCTTTGCCGTCGTGGGGCGTGGCAGACAGCATGATCAGGCTGTCGGAGCGGTGCGAAAGCAGTTCGGCGAGTTTGGCGCGCTGGCTCTTCTTTTTGCCGCGCACCGCCACGTTGTGGGCCTCGTCGATGACGATGACATCCCAGTGGGCGTCTTCGAGGTAGGTGCGAAACTCGTTGTTCTGCTTGAGGGTGTCCACGGAGATGATGGACTTGTCGTAGTGGTAGAACGGATTCTGGTTGGTGGGAATCCGGGAGCGGATGCGCTGCAGTCCCAGCGAGTCGAGTCGCACCAGAGGGATGGTAAAGCGGCTCCACATCTCTTTCTGGAACTGGGTGAGCATGCTTTTGACGGCAACGACCAGGATGCGCTTGGCCTTGCCGCGGGCGATCAATTCGCTGAGCAGGATGCCCGCTTCCAGCGTCTTACCGAGGCCGACGGCGTCGGCGATGAGGATGCGCTGGCGCGGCTTCTCCAGCGCCTGGGCGGCCGGTTCGAGCTGGTAGTCGAGAAGATCCATCGCCGCGTCGGGACCGACGTAGAGCTTGTCGTCCGTAGGGGCGACGCGGCGAAGACGGCTTTCGAGGTACAGAAGCGAGGCCTGGAAGTTGCTGGAGCGGTCCGGGACCAGTTGGGTGGTGGTGGGGTCGAGGACTTCGATGGAGTCCTCGTATTCTTCGAGGAAGATCGCTTCTTTGTCGCGCACGATCTCGGAGATGCCGGTGACGTGCAGCGCCCGGCTGCCCGTGGAAGTGCGGTCGACGCGCTGGACGCGCCAGGCGGCGTCGCGCACGAGAATATTGGCTCCTGGGGCGATGACTTCCGGGTTCACTGCGTCCCCTCGTGGTGGGCCGGTGGAATGGTGCTGGAGAGACGGGCCGGAAGTTATCAAAGGGGCCCCGAAACTGTCGAGTGTGGTTACGGGGTTTAACGATCGTGATGCGACAGGGGTGCGATGACAGCCACGCTGCGTCGCTTCGCTCCTCGCGAGGCCTGGGGATGTCATCGGCTCCAATCGGGAGGTGGTTTCGGGGTGCGATGTCAGCCGCTGAAACTATCGCGGTGACAATGGCGGGTGCCGTCGGGGGTGACGTAGATGGTCGGAAAAGGGTTGTTGTAGATGGCTGCCGGCCAGCCCTCCCGGGCTGCGAGTGTTTCGGCGTGTTCGAGGAATTCGAGGATGGGGTGGTCACCCTGGTGGTACCGGTGGTGGGAGCGGGCGATGACCGGGGAGACCTCCAGGACCATGCGGGCCGGCTCGGCGGTGCGGTCTATCTGGTCGGCCTCGTTGTGTCGTGCCTGGAGGAGTCGATTCGGGCATAGCGCCAGTGGTCGGGCGAGGTTGAGCAGTTCCGTCTGGGTCGGGAGGCGAAGCTGGCCCGACTCCAGGTGCTTTATGCGGTTTTCCAAGCGGTCGGTGTGGGGGACGTCAAGTCGGGCGACCAGTTGTGGGATCGACAGTCCGCGCCGGTTGCGGGCCTTCTGGAGCAGGGCGCCGAGTATACGGGGGGGTTGGGGTGGGGCTTCTTTTTGGCGGGCCTGTTGTCGTTTGCGCTGGCGGTGGCGCAGTTCCGTGGCTAACGCGTCGAGATCGAGGCCGAGCGTGTAGCCGAAGCGCTCGATGATGCGGTGATCCGGGGCTTTCGGGCTGCCGGATTCGAGGTGCCGAAGCCGGCGAAGCCCCTTGTTGATGTTTCGGTAGCCCGCCTCGCGGACCAGCTCTGGCTGGCTGAAGCCCTGGTCGCGGCGAGCGGTGGTAAAGCGGCTGGCCACCAGGGGCAGATCGGCTCGGTGAATCGACTGTAACGCGTGGGTGCGGGAAGGTTTGGGCATGGTCTTGCTCCATGGGCGAGAGTTATCTCGCTTCAGGCATTGCCACCATCCCCGCAGGTCAGGTCCGTGCGGGAGGTTGGCAGAGCGTCAGCGGGCCAGTCCCTCAGCTCTTCTGCATGAAGACAGTTCAATGGTGGGTACTGGTGTCTGAAAGGTCAACCCAATGATTTTGTTTTTTGCGTTATTTCGATCACTGAGTCTGTTGACGGTTAGGCCGGCGGGTGAGTCAATAGATGCACTGATCCGGCAGAACTCCGGGAGGAACGCAGCACCTGTCCTAAACCGCAATTGAATTCTAGTGGAGGTATGTGATGACGCAGCAAAATCAGCAGCAACAGCCGCAGCAACCGGGGCACCAACAGCCGGCGCAGGCGAACGTGAAGAGCGGCGATGATTCTTTTCTGGCAGGCTTCAAAGGCACTATCGGTGTGATTATCGCACTGTTCGTGGTCTTCGTCTTGATCCCCTGTGGTGCATGCACGATGTGCACGGGCGGCACGATGTGCGCCGGGGCATTTTCCGACTATCAGGAACGGGCCGAAGAGGCTGAGGGGGGAGTGCAGCAGGACGAAGGGGAAGGGGCCGAAGCTGAACGCACGGTCGCAGCAGGCGAACGGTTTGAACTGGGCGACTACGCCTACACCGTTGACGACATTGGTACCGCCAGCGCCCTTGGTCCCGAAATCTCTCGAACCGAACCTTCGGGCGGTGCTGTGTTTCTGCTGGTGGAATACCGCATTGAGAATATGACAAACGAAACCGCCACTGCGCTGTCCGGCGACTTCAAGCTGCAGGATGAAGAGGGGAGGGAGTTCCGGTCATCGTCGGAGGCAGAGACCGCTCTGGCGATGATGGACGAGACGGATTTTGTCATCTCCGAGTTGCAGCCGGGGATAGAGCAAGAAGCCATTGTCGCGTTCGAGGTGCCCGAAGAGTCGACCGAAGGGCCGATGACGTTGGTTATCCCCGAAAAGGGCATGACGTCGACGGACGAAGTCTATCTGCCCTTTGAGTTCGAGGAGGAATGAAGGTGGCCCTCGATTGTGGAGACGTTTGGGTGGCTGTGGGGTGCGATGACAGCCGCGCTGCGTCGCTTCGCTCCTCGCGGGGCCTGGGGATGTCATCGGCTCCAATCGATTCGTGGTGACTCCGAACGGCGGGGACACTCCGGGGGGTTGGAGCCGATAACATCTTGCTATCGCGGCGGTAGGTGTGGCTGTGGAGTTGCGATGACAGCCACGCTGCGTCGCTTCGCTCCTCGCGGGGCCTGGGGATGTCATCGGCTCCAATCGGAGGGGAGTTGTGGTGTGTGCGATGACAGCCACGCTGCGTCGCTTCGCTCCTCGCGAGGCCTGGGGATGTCATCGGCTCCAATTTCGTTCGGTGCTCCTCGCGAGGCCTGGGGATGTGATTGGCTGCAATCGATTCGTGGTGACTCCGAACAACGGGGACACTCCGGGGGGGAGCCGATAACATCTTGCTATCGCATCGGTCGGCGAAGCTTCGCGGTGCGATGACAGCCACGCTGCGTCTCTTCGCTCCTCGCGGGGCCTGGGGATGTGATCGGCTCCAGTTTCGCTCAGCGTCTATTCTTCGTTCACTTCTTCCTGTTCATCGACAAACACCGGTACCTCCCAGAAGCGCTTTCGCCAGTGCCGGTACCACCGGCGAATGTCGTCTTTGAACTCAGGCGGGTAGTCGTGGACGCTCGAAAACTCCCAGTCGAACGGGTCTTCGACCAACCCGGCTTTCACCGGGTTCAGAAGCGTGTAAAACCCCATGTTCGATAGATGACCCGCATCGCGGGCATAGCGATCGAAGTAGTCTCGCTGCCACATCTGACCGGACTTGTTGAGCAGCCGGTTGATCATCAGCCCCGTGTAGCTCTTGAAGTCTTTGCAGATCTTGCCGACCGGCCTTTCCGGTCGGGTGTACACGAAGTGAATGTGGTTGGGCATTACCACCCAGTCGCCCAGCGAGTAGGCGTCGCCGTCGTAGAATTCGAGGGCCTCCTTGACGATTTTCGCCGCCTTCGGTCGGCGCAGCACGCAGCTTCCGAGTCCGTCGTCCAGGTAGCGCTGTGCCAGGACGCGGCGGCGTTCTTCGTCGGCTTCCTGCTTCAGTTTTGCGAGGACTTCTTCGGGCAGCGAGTCGTGCAGGCGAATCGTGATCATCTGTGGGCGGCCGTCCGCTTCGCAGTGTGGGAGAAACGCTCCCTGGTACATCCGGTGGCGGTCGAAATCCATAACCGTTGTCCTCCGGAAGGGGGATATTCCCTGGCTTACGGCTGTCTGTAGTGATGGCCGAGAGCGTGTGCACCGATGGGGCGGTGGCAAGGGATGGTTCGAATTTTCCGGGGGGTTACACCTCAACCTGGTCGATGAACTCGCCGAGGTGGGCGAGATAGGCGTCGCGGTTGCGGGGGAAGATGGTGTTGTGGTTGCCCTCGTCGAAGGTGACCAACTGTGCTCGTTCTCCGGCCCATTGGGTGAGTCGCTCGGCGTGGGAGTGGTCGACTAGGTGGTCGTGGAGGGCGTGCATCACCAGGGTGGGGCCGGGGTAGTCGGCGAGTTTGGCGCGGTGGTCGAACAACTGATCGAACTGCTGTTCCATCTGCTCGCGCGTTGCGCCGAGTGTGGTGGGTTCGGCGCGTACGAGGATGCGTTCGAGGACATCGGCGATGCCGCTTTCGATGACCAGCCCGGCGATGTCCGGGTGTCGGGAGGCGAATTCGATGGCGTAGATGGAGCCGATGGAGCGGCCGAAGGCGATGATCTGGTGGTCCGGTCGCCCGACGGCGTCGTGGATGGCGTCGACGTCGTCGAGCATCGCGGCGAGTCGGGGCGTGCCGGTGGACCCGCCGTAGCCGCGATATTCGGCGAAGAATGCGTTGGCGCCGAGTTCGTCGAGGTGGTGGGCGAAGCCGGGGAGGTAGTCGGCGACGACTTCGCCGTTTCCGTGAAAGTGCACCACCGTGACGCGATGGCCAAAGTCGGCTCGGTGGCAGGCGAGCCGGGCGTCGCCGGCGTCGACGTACTCGATGTCGGCGGGCTCGCCGGGGCGCGGGAAGAAGTAGCGGGTGGTGATGATGTCGTGGTCGGCGATGGTCATGGGTCGTGGGGTCGTAAGGTCGTGGGGTCGTGAGGTCGTCGAGGCTTTCAGGAGTGGGCGTCTGCGGCGAGCACGGTGGGTAGATCGCGTACGACTCGTCGGTGCTCGCCGGCGTCGGGGATGTGGAAGAGGTCGCCGACGGGGCGGAAGCCGTGTTGTTCGTAGAATTCGATCGCCGCGGTGCGGGCGGCGGCCCAGACGCGGGAGTGTTGGGGGTGGTGGAGCGCAACTTTCGTCAGCGTCGCGGAGAGAAGGTGGGAGCCGATGCCGCGGCGGCGCATCGTTTCGTGTACCGCCATCCCTCGCAGTCGTAGCTCGGCGGATTCGCCGTCGATGGAGAGTGGCTCGGGCATGTAGCTGATGACGGCGACGATCTGGTCGTCGTCGGTGTGAAATGCGGCGAAGTGGAGGGCCTGTTCGTGGTCGTCGTTGTGGTATCTGTGCCACTTTCCATCGTCGTAGTTGGGGCGCAACACCCGGGTGCGAAGGGGGAGGACCTGCTCGACGGGAACCTGGCGGATGTCGATGTCGTCGAAGTTCATCGCGGTGTGGGGATGTAGGGATTTGATTGCTATGGCTGGGAGCGTGTTTATCACCAACTGCGCCGACGAGTTCGTGGGCACAACATTGGTGCCCGAAATGGTTTTGCAAGTATGAGGAGCTGATCGATGAGTCGACATTTTGATGATGCCGAAGGCCTGGTTGAGCCGTCTGATGGTGCAACGCAGGGGTATACGTTCAATCACACCATGCTGCGGATCAAGTCGCCGGGGCAGTCGCTGCGCTTCTATTCGGAAGTGCTGGGGATGACGCTGGTGAAGCGGCTCGATTTCCCGGAGATGAAGTTCAGTCTCTACTTTCTGAGCAGCGTCCCCGAGGAGGAACGCCAGGAGTGGTCCGACGACGATGAGCGCCGGATGGTGCAGACGTTTCGGCGCCGCGGGATGCTGGAGCTGACCCACAACTGGGGTGACGAAGAGGACGAATCGCTCCGCTTCCACAGCGGCAACGACGAGCCGAAGGGCTTCGGGCACATCGGGTTTACGGTGCCGGACCTGGATGCGGCCTGCGAGCGGTTCGACGAGCTGGGCGTGGAGTTTGTAAAGCGCCCGGAGGACGGGAGCATGCGGGGGCTTGCCTTCGTCAAAGACCCGGACGGCTACTGGGTTGAGGTGGTGGCCGCCGAAGAGCTTCCCGAAGCGCTTCGCGAGCATCTGGGCTGATTTTCGCTGGACATAGTACGGGGGTGAACGTGCGCGAAGCAGACAGAGGTAGAGGATGACCGTTGCTGAAACCCGTATCCGCCGGCTTAACGACGCAGACATCGATCCCGGCGGCGAGCTGGTGCTGTACTGGATGGTTGCCACCCGTCGGGCCACCTACAACTTCGGGTTGCAGCGCGCCCGGGATCTGGCCGAGGAACTGGGCCGACCTCTGATGGTGTTGGAGGCGCTTCGCTACGAGTATCCCTTTGCCTGCGACCGGTTTCACGCCTTTATTCTCGACGGGATGGCCGACAATCGACGGGCC
>SKMT01000068.1 GCA_007120915.1 Myxococcales bacterium
TCGCGGGGCTCGAAGAGATCACGGCCGGTACGCTGGTCATCGATGGGCAGCGATGCAACGACGTTCATCCCAAAGACCGCGATCTGGCGATGGTCTTTCAGTCGTATGCGCTGTACCCACACATGACGGTGGGCGAGAATCTGGCGTTTTCGTTGACTGTGCGCAACTACGACCAGGACGAGATTGACCGTCGGGTCCGTCAGGCCGCCGACAGGCTCGGCATCGCCGATCTGATGGAGCGGCGCTCCAAACAGTTGTCCGGAGGCCAGCGCCAGCGTGTGGCAGTGGGGCGGGCGATTGTACGCGATCCGAAGGCGTTTTTGTTCGACGAGCCGCTGTCGAATCTCGATGCCGCGCTTCGGGCGCGGATGCGCATCGAACTCAAAAAGCTGCATCACGATCTGGCAGCGACGATGATCTATGTGACCCATGACCAGGTCGAGGCGATGACACTGGCGGACCGCATCGTCGTTCTGGAAGATGGAATCATTCAGCAGGTTGGCACACCGACGGAGCTGTTCGAACACCCGGCAAACACCTTTGTGGGCGGATTCATCGGAAGCCCTCCGATGAATTTTCTCAAGGCCCGAACCGCCGGGGACACCCGGCTGGAAAGTGGACAGTTCGAGTTGGTGCTGCCCCCCGGTTATGCCGCCGTCGATCTGCCGGGGGCGGTCACCGCCGGGATCCGGCCTACAGGGATGCAACTGGACAGCGACGACGGCGAGGCGGTGGGGACACTGCGAGCCACTGTCGAGGTGGTCGAACCACTGGGAGCCGGTGCCTACGTGCATCTGATGGTCGGTGACACCAAAGCGGTGGCCGAATTGCCCGCCGAAAAGGCTCGCCACCTCGGGCTCGGCGACCAGATCGAACTCTTCGTCGCCCCGGAGGACGTGCACGTCTTCGACGCCAACACCGGCAGAGTCGTTCGGCCCGGGCGTCGGGAGGTCGTCGATGGCACGGTTTGAGCATCTGACCAGGGCCGTTGCGGGGTTGTTCGTCGCCGTGCTGTTTATTGTTGTGTTGCCGGCAACGGTCACGGTGGTTCACGCCGATCAGACCGAATCGATTTCGGTGTGGCACAGCTACCGAGGCGCCGAACAACAGGCGCTGGTGGAGTTGACCGAAACCTGGAACGAGGCCAATCCGAACCGGCCGGTTCGGCTGCTGAATGTCCCCCACGAAGCCTACGCGAACCGAATTACCACGGCAGTGCCCCGCGGTCAGGGCCCGGATCTGTTTATCTCCGCTCACGAGCGCATCGGCGACTCGGCGAATTCCGATGTTATCGATGCCGTTGACGACGACTTTTCGGACGACGAATTCGCCGAGTTTCTGCCCGACACCGTCGATGCATTGCGCTACGAGGACCGAACGTATGGGATTCCCCTCGCCTACAAGACGGTAGCGCTGTTCTACAACCGTGAGTTGGTCGATGAACCGCCGCAGACGACGGACGAACTCCTAAAGGTCGCCGCTTCGCTGACCGATGCCGGAAAGGACAGGTATGGGCTGGCGTATCAGGCCGACGATTTTTATTTCCACAGCGGCTGGTTTTACGGTTTTGGAGGCCGGATCTTCGATGATTCCGGCCAGCCCCGGCTCAACCGCCCCGAAAATATCGACAGTTTCGCCTTTGTCGCCGACCTGCGCCAGCAAGGACTGCTGCCCGACGAGCCGACAGGGGCGCTGGTAGCCGAATTGTTCAACCGTGGCGATGCGGCGATGGTCATCCAGGGGCAGTGGTTTATCGGCGAAATCGATGAGGGCGTCGATTACGGGGTCGCACAACTGCCGAAAATCTCGGAGACAAACCGACATGCCGAGCCCTTTATGACTGTGGAGGCAGCCCTGGTGGCGGCAGGGGCTGACAATCGGGAGGGGGCCATCGATTTTGCCCGGTTTCTCGCCTCCGAGGATGCGGCGCGCACACGCCTGGAGACTGGTCACCAGATGGTGGCCAACAGCGCCCTGTACGAGGATGACTCCATCGATCTGCCCGAGGCGTTGGTGGCGTTTCAAAAACAGGCCGAGCATACCAGCCCGATGCCCAACGAGCCGCTGATGCGCTCGGTGTGGGAACCGGCAGCGTTCGCGATGCGGACTGTGGTTCGCGGGTCGGCAACGCCGCAGACGGCGCTGGACAACGCCCAGGTGCGCCTGGATGCGATCACCCGGCCTGCTCCCGAGGCCACCGACCCGATGCCATTTATCATCGGCGGGCTGATGCTTCTTGTGATGTTGTTGTTCTGGTTTGGTATTCGACTGAAACGCCACGGTGGTATCGGCCATCTTCGCGAGAAAAAAGAGGCCTATCTGTATCTGTTGCCCGGGGCCGTGGCGCTGCTGGTGTTGTTGTTCGTGCCCTTTCTGGTCGGCACCGGTGTGGCGTTTTTCTCCCACCAGGACGGGGAATTCTCCTTCGTGGGGCTGGCTCATTTCTTCAACATCATCTTCTCGGAGGATTACGCGTTAAGTGACCCGCTATCGTTTTATTTCACCCTGGTGGTCACGGTGATGTGGACGGCTCTGAACGTCGCTTTGCACGTGACCATTGGGTTGGCGTTGGCGATGCTGTTGCGCGATCCGTGGCTGAAGCTGAAGGGAGTATACCGGGTGTTGCTCATCGTGCCCTGGGCGATTCCCAGCTACATCACGGCGCTGATCTGGAGGGGGATGTTCCACAGCCAGTTTGGAGCCATCAATGGATTGCTGACGAGCCTGGGCCTGGAGCCGGTGCCCTGGTTTTCGGACTTCTGGACGGCCTTCGCCGCCAATGTTGCCACCAACACCTGGCTTGGGTTTCCGTTCATGATGGTGGTCTGTCTCGGGGCGCTGCAGGCGGTGCCGAAAGAACTGGAAGAGGCGGCGATGATGGACGGGGCGAACTCCTGGACACGATTCCGCAAAATTATTCTCCCCCAGATCAAACCGGCGCTGGTCCCGGCGGTGGTGCTCGGCAGTGTGTGGACGTTCAACATGTTCAACGTCATCTATCTGGTCTCGGGAGGGGAGCCGGACGGATCGACGGAGATTCTGATCTCGGAGGCCTACAAATGGGCCTTCGCCCGCCAGGAGCAGTACGGCTACGCCGCGGCGTATGCCACGCTGATTTTTATCGTTCTCATCGGCTACTCCGCGCTGACCAAGCGGGTGACTGACGGGGGGAAGGGGGGCCCGATATGAATCGTCGGGTGCGATGGAAGATCTGGGCCACCCACGCGGTGTTGGTGGTGGCGGTGTTCGTGACGCTGTATCCGGTGTTGTGGGTGGTGAACATGGCGTTGACGCCATCGCAGGCGTTTGCCATGTCGGCGAATCCAATCCCGGCCGAGATATCGCTGTCGAACTTCGAGGATCTGCTCACAGCCCGCGATGCCGAGGGCACCTGGTTGTTTGTGCGCCAGTTTTTCAACAGCATCGCCGTCGCAGTGGCCACGACCATCCTGGGGGTGGGGTTTGCGACGACGGCGGCGTACGCGTTCTCGCGATTTTCGTTCTTCGGGCGTGAAGCCGGGATGAATCTGTTGCTGGTCACCCAGATGTTTCCGGGAGTGGTCATGGCCATCCCGCTGTACATTTTGCTTCAGAATCTGGGATTGCTCAATTCGTTGACCGGCATGGCGCTGGTATATTCGACGACATCGGTTCCGTTTTGTGTATGGATGCTCAAGGGATATTTTGACACCATCCCCATCGAGCTCGAAGAGGCGGCGCTGATGGACGGGATGAGCCGGTTTAACATTTTCACAAAGATTGTGTTGCCGCTGGCGAAGCCGGGCATTGTGGTCACCGCGCTGTTTTCGTTTATGACGGCGTGGAATGAGTTCATTTTGGCAGCGACGTTTCTGTCCGAGCCGGCCAAATACACCCTTCCGGTAGCCTTGCAGCAGTTCGTCGGTGATTATTCGACGGAATGGGGTCGTTTTGCCGCCGGGGCGATCCTGGTATCGATTCCAGTGATGGTACTCTTTTTCGCTCTCCAGAAGCATCTCGTCAGTGGATTGACGGCGGGAAGCGTCAAAGGGTGATAGCCGATTCATACTTTTAACTTTCAGATGGCGAGATGTCCGATGAAACAGATGAGTCTTGCGGTAATGGTGCTGGTGATCGCTTTGATGGCAACTGTTGGATGTGGCGACGGCGAATCGGTCGGCGACGATCAGAAAGATGCCGGAGGCGACGATGTGGAGGAACAACAAGACACTGAGGAGACAGGGCTGAGCCTGGAGTCGATCTATCCGGTCGCCGGGGGCACGGATGGTGGCGACGAGGCAAGTCTGTACGGCACAGGATTCGTCGAAGAGTCAGCGGTAACATTTGGGCAAGAAGAGGCAGAAACGACCTTCGTATCCGCCACTGAGCTCGATGTTGTTACCCCCGGTGGCGAACCGGGATTCGTCGACGTGACCGTGAACAACCCCGATGGGGAGGTGTCGACTCTGGAAGAGGGGTTCGAGTATGTGGTCGACGAGACCGACCCCCTCGAAATTGGCTGGTGCAATCTGCAATATCCTTCGGAGACGACGACCAGTGTGGACACGGAAACGGAGCCGATCTTCGGCAGGGTCTACGTTGAGGATTGCACGGGGGCCGAAACAGAGTGTGAGTCGATCATCGGACAGGTTGGCTTCGGGCCCGATGACGTCGATCCGACAGAATCTTCGGGGGAGTACGAGTGGAGCGATGCCGACTACAACCCCGGGTATCCTGGCGAAGGCGAAAGCAACAATGATGAACACATGGGGACATTGACGCCGAGCACCGAGGGCAGTTTCGGCTACGCATTTCGCTTCAGCGGCGATGACGGTGAAAGCTGGACGTATTGCGATCTTAGCGGGACCGATGATGGATTCAGCATCGATGAGATGGGGACACTGACCGTCGACCCGTAGGGTGGAACGGGACGGTGGTGGCATGAGCATGGAGGTCATGGGGGGTGTGGGGGAGTGAATTTCTCAAGCTGGGAGTCGTCCAAACCATCGCGGGCGCGATGAAATGGATCATCTGCGCCGGAGCGTTATAGTGGGGCCCGACCTTCGGGTGTGTTTGCGGTGACTGGACGAAATGGCACTTCTGGACGAAATACAGGTTCGGGTCTACCGATCCAGCATCAAGATACCGCTGATTTTTTTCGTTCCGGCGCTGACGCTGCTGAGCATCTATTCGTTGACGTATTTCTACGTGAACACCCCCCATTTCTGGGACATCGCCGAAGAGCAGTTGCACCACGTGTTGGGCGGTCAATACGAGCTGGGCTACGCACAGGTCGGTCCCGATCTGACGTCTGTGAATGCCTATGACGTTGAATTGATGACGTCGGCCGGAGATCCGGTGATCGAGGCGAGCAGTGTGGAGGCGAGCCTGGACCCGCTGATGTTGCTTGCCGGCCGGGTGGAGTTCGACCGGGGAGTGGTCGAAGGTGTGAAGATGCGCCTGGAGTATCAGGACGGGTCGCTGAATCTGCTCGACGCGCTGGGGGTTACCGAGAGGCAGCGGCAGCCGCGCCCGGAGGATCGGGAGCGCAGGGCGGTAGGGTTTTCGGATATCGATGTGCGTGACGCTCAGTTTGAGTTCGCCGATGAGCGATTCGGATTTTCGGTGGACGAAGTGAACCTGCCCGACGCATCGGTGTTTGTGGAACCGGCGACGGTGTTGATGGCGGTCGATCAGTTGACGATACCGGAGGCGGACTTCTGGTTTGAGCCGGAGTTGTTTCGATTTCCCTCCGAGCGAGGCCGCTGGGAGTTTACGGCCCGGGATTTCGAGATCGATGACTGGCGGTGGGCCAACGATGGGTTTACCGTCGAGCAAGTGATGACCGAGGTCGACGGCATCGAGCTGGAGGCGAGCGGACGGATGAGCTTTCCCGGAGGGGACGTGGGGATGCTCTACGATGCTGAAGGGTCCGTTCGCGCCGCCTATCACAGCGAGGTGCTCGAATATTTCACCGGCGGCAACATTCGGTTCGGCATCGCAAACGCCGACGTGGAGGTCGCCGGCGATTCCAATCAGATCCAGGGTGGGTTCTACGACGTGTATGCCCCGGCGATCGAAGCGAGCGGGGTGCAGCTTGATCATCTGCGCGGCGACATCGAGCTGGACAACCGGCTGTTGATCGCCGACGAGGTCACCGGAGAGTTTTACGGCGGCGAGTTCACCGCGACGAACACCTTTTTCAACATGCTCGACAGGGTGTTCGGTGCCGACGCGTACTTCCAGGGGGTGAACCCGCGTGGGTTGATGGGCGACATCACCAACACGGATCAGGTGTTTTTGGACGGGCAGATGGGCGGTGGGCTTCGCATCGCCGGGGAGATACCGCGAGAGGCGCGAGCGGAGCCGATGGAGGGCTATCCGCTGGCGCACGACGCGATGGCGCGGTATGCGACCATGGAGGTGATCGAGCCGCTGGTGTGGCAGCGCCACAACGACGAGCTGTTTCCCAACGAGCGCGTCGATCTGTTGGAACACAGCCAGTTCTGGATCGACCAGCGTCGGCTGGGGCTTCAGCAGGCGACGGCGCGCTCGGGGCGGGACCGGTTCGACATCGATGATTTCATCCTGGCCTACCAGTCGTTGATGTTTGAACGCGCCGATGGGTCGGGCCCGGCGACGATCCGGGGGAGGCTGGAGGATGTCGGCCCCTACGCGACGTACTACGGGCTCGATGGTCTGGAGGGAGGCGCCGAATTTACGATGAGCATGGAGCAGTTTTTCGGCTCGCCGAGCTGGCGACTCGACGCGGCGATGGACGCCCCTTACTGGAGGTTTAACGACGACACGGTGCTCGGCGGAGATGAGTTGCAGCTTCAGTTGGCAGGCGATGAGGGCGATATCGAGATTGTGGAAGCCTTCGCCGACACCGAGTTCGGTCGATTCGAAGCCACCGGCCACGCCGGATGGTACCAGCCTCCTCCCGCCGACGGTGACGAGCCGCCCTGGCCGATATGGGAGGACCGCGTGGAACAACCGCTGGATTTGGAGGTGACGGCGCGCAACCTGGAGACGGCCGTGATCAGTGACCTGATTCACCCCGAGCTTCGCGCCGAAGGGGCGCTGGATGCCGATATCGAGCTGTCTGGGACGTATCAGGCGCTTGAAGGCGGTTATTCGATGGAGCTGACGGAGGGGACGGTGCGCGAGCAGCCCGTTCGCTATGCAGAGGCGGCAGGGCAGTTTGAACCACAGGGTGTGCAGGTCGACGATGCCCACGCCGACCTGGGACAGGCGGGAGTCTTCGAAGGTTCCGGAGCCTATCGGTACGACGGAGACTTCGTGTTCGATCTGGAAGGAGACAACGTCGATCTCGCCGAGTTGCGCGAGCTCGATGAGATGCCGATGCGCCCGGGCGGGAGGGGCCATTTTTATATGGACGGACTCGGCAGTGTCGACGAACCGAAGTTTTCTGGCGGGGGGCAGATCCGGGATTTCGCGCTGGATGAGCGGGTGTACGGCGACGTAGCGGTCGCGGCGGATACGCTGGATGGAACGGTACAGCTTTCGGGAGGGCTGTTGCCCTGGTTGACGGCGACGGTGGAGCTGCCGCTTGAGGGGCCGGCGCCATATTCGCTGCGGTTTGGGATGGAAGAGCTGGAGCTGATGGACTTTCTGCCGGAGCTGGAAGACCACCCGGTGCTGGACGATGCGCTGGTCACCGGTGAGGCTCAGGTCTTTTTTGAGCGCGACTTTTCGCGCCACCAGATCATCTTTGAGCTGTCGAGCCTGGACATCGACTCGAAGGGCCAACAGGTGTCAAACCTGGGTGATGTGGTCATCGGCTACAACAATGGTGAGGTGATCACCTTTGAGCGTGCCAGCTTTGCGTCCGGGGGCCACCATTTCACCCTGGAGGGGGGAATGGGGCTGGAAAATGACCTGCTCGACATTCGTGTGGAAGGAGATATGGATCTGGGGCTGTTGGACAGCGCCCGGGCACAGTTTCCGGATTTCTTTCCGGAGTGGTTCGTCGACGCCGAAGGCTACGCGAATACGGACCTGAACATCCGGGGCACACCAGAGAACCTGGTCGCCGATGGCACCATCGGGTTTGGACCGTCGCAGTGGTCGGTGCGATTTTTGCCGGAGCCGATCGCCGTGGAGAGCGGGCGGATGAACCTGGACGACCGGGGCATCGAAATCCCGGAGAATGAACCGCTGGACGGTACAATGCTGGGAGGGGCGACCCGGGTCGCCGGGGAGATGGGCTATCTGGAACACCACCCGCGGCGGATGGACATGCAGATGTGGAGCCACAACATGTCCTATCGAATCCCGGCGCTGATGACGCTGGCGTTCGACACCAACCTGCGGTTGACGGCGTCGGACTGGCAGGACTTTGAGACCTGGCTGGTCCAGGGCAACGTCGACATCCTCGACGGGGTGTACCACCAGGAGTTTAACGTGGTCGAACAGGAGATTGCAGGGCGGGTGATCGGCGCCTTCCAGCCTCAGACCGAGCGCTACGAGGCAGGGCTTCTGGAGGCGGTGCCGATTCTCAACGACATCGAGTTCGACATGAATCTTCGTGCCCGCGACGGGTTTCGGTTCCAGAGCCAGGTCGACCGGCTGGAGGCGGATCTGGAGTTTCGGTTCGACCTGCTGTTGCAGGACACCTTCGCAAACCCCCGGGTCACCGGAGACCTGGACGTGCTGGACGGTGACGTCAGCTTCCAGGGCGAAGCCTTCGAGGTGCGTTCGGGAACGATCAGCTTCAATGAAGATGTCTCCAACCCCCATCTGGACATTGAGGCCGGTGCAGACGTCAGAAACACCTGTGAGCAGTCGGAGTTTGTCGACGAAGTATCACCGGCGATGACACTGACCTCCAACATCGATACCGGGGATGCGCACCGGCCCTACCACATCATGTTGAACCTGCAGGGGGAGCTGGAGAACATGAGTGTACAACTGGACAGCAATCCCCACGCTGATGAGCGCGATATTCTGTCGCTGCTGTTGACGGGATGTACGGTCGATCAGTTGACGGCCACCGGGGCGAGCCGGCCGACCCTGGAGGTGGCGCTGGGCCCGCTGTTGGGTCGGCTGGAGCGTGAAATCGCCGACGTGGTCGCCGTCGACGAGCTCACAATCACCCCCGGGGTCGAGCGCACCCAGGTGCGGATCAGCGACAATCTGACGCGGCGGCTCAACTGGCGATTTCACCTCGATACGGGGTTCGCCGATGCCAGCGGTGGACAGCAGACGCAGTTGGAGTTGAAACTGTCGGACAACTGGAGCGCCGAACTCAGTGAGCGAAGTTACGAAGAGACCGACGACTTTCTTATCGACCTGAAGCTGAATTACCGGCTGCCGCTCGATTAATCGCAACACCGACCGAACTACGGGCGCCGATGTATCTGGCAGACTACGCCGCGGCGACAGAATGGGGGACAACCAAGGCGGGCGCTTCGCCGACGGGCCAGCGGCTCTGTAGGGTGTGGCTGGTGGTGCTGGTGCTGCTGATGGTGCCGGTGTCGGTGATGGCCGAAACGCCGGCGGCCCCCGGCGATGATGTGCCCACTGCCGAACCGCCGGCCGCCGGGGTGGAGGATGCCCCGGAGGTGGACAAACAGATCGACGATCA
>SKMT01000296.1 GCA_007120915.1 Myxococcales bacterium
AGAGTGATGCGCTGTGATCCAATCGTTCTGAATCCTTGTCCGATCTGGACCGCACAGCAACCGTTCACGTTGAGGACAACGTGTCGCGATCAACTACGTTGTTCTACGTCAGTGGCCCGATTCATTCTGTGATGGGGCATTCGGAGGTAGCCCAGTGGCAGGTGCCATCGGGGCAGCACTGCATGTATTCACCGCAGTCGAAGTCCGTGCTGCATTCGTCGTCTCCATCATCCGGAACACACTCGTTGGCCTCGCACATCTCGTCGGTGCCGCACCCTCCGCAACTGACGAGTTCACCACATTCATCCTGTACGGTCCCACAGTCTGCTTCCTCGTCGTCACAGATCTCGGTGTCGTCCCGTTCGTCTTCACAGACACACTCATTGTCCTCACACACCTCGTCGCCGTCGCACTGCCCGCAGTCTACATCCTCACCGCACACATCCTGCACAATCCCGCAGTCCCCTTCCTCGTCGCTGCATACCTCGGTGTCACCGCGTTCGTCTTCACAGACACATTCGTTGTCTTCACAGGCCTGGTCCGCGCCGCAGTCGTCTTCGTCTTCGCACTGGACGCATTCGTCGTCGGCGCATACCTCCGTCTCACAATCTGAGTTCTCGATGCACCCCATACCTGTCTCGCATGGGGGGCAGTTCGGCCCTCCGCAGTCCACATCAGACTGCTGTCCTGACTGCAATCCATCGTCACAACTGGGTGCTACACAGGCACCGCTGTCGCAGACTGCGTCTTCATCCTCGCAGTCGGTATCGTCTACACACACCGAGTAGCAGACCCCGGCGTAACAGACATGATCGTCCGGACAGTCCACCCCGTCACAATCGACGGGAACGCATCCGTCCCCTTCACAGCGATTGTCCCCATCGCAGTCCTCCTGTTGATCACAGGCTTCGTAGCACACCCCCTGGTAACAGGCTTCGCCCTCCGCGCAGACGACCCCCTCACAGTCCAGCGGTGCGCATCGGTCACCGGCACACTGCTCTTTCGTCCCGCAGTCTGCTGATTCATTGCATGCCGGATAACAAACCCCACGGTAGCAGGTCTGACCGGCATCACAGACGATGTCCTCGCAGTCGGTGATCGCACATCGGTTGTCGTCACACCGCTCGTCGTCATCGCAGTCCGCTTCCCCCTCACAATACGGATAGCAGACCCCCCGGTAACAAATCTCGTCTTCCGAACAGTCGGCATCATCACAGGAGTCTGTCGGACCTTCGGTGTCCACCCCGACATCCAACTCATCTGCAACACATACGCCGTCATCGCACACTTCTGCCCCTGCACAGTCCTCGTCCTCACTACAGGACGGCTGGTGAGGATCTGATGGCTCCTCGCCTGTGCAACCAACGAGCAAACCGACGCCGGCGATCACCACCATCAATGCGACACTGTAGACAAACCTTTGATTCACAGCCGCATCTCCTGCAGCACGGTAAAAGAACATTCCATTCGCGGTGCCCCGCGGTGCTATTTGCCATCGCGAAGCAGCAGCCAGGCCAGTCTTCCCAGAAATAACGAGTGGGAGGCGCACACGAATGTATACCAATTGTTTGGCTACCGGCGTACCTGGAATGACTCGAACTGACCGGTGTACTCCCCTTCGTGGACGTCGACATTGTCCACCTGCGCGCTCGGCGAACCGTCATGGGCCCATTCAACCAGCGCACCCACCGCATCTGCCTGCCCCTCCACCACTGCTTCCACCGAACCGTCTGCCCGGTTGCGCACCCACCCGGCCACGCCGAGTTCGCGCGCCTTCTCACGCGTCGTCGCCCGGTAGAACACCCCCTGGACCTTCCCGTAGATTTCGAGTCGAACACGGCGCATTTCGTCCATTGTCTTCTCCTGATTGTCGTTTCCCCCGACTACGGACACTGCATGGTATTCGGATAGCAGACGCCATCGGAACAACACTGGGCAAAATCACCACAGTCGGCGTCGGAGGTACACCCGTTACCACCGTTGTCATCGCACTGGTCGCTGTCCGGGATACACTCGTCTTCGCAGCACTGTTGGGACGACCCGCAGTCCCCATCCTCCTCGCACTCGTCGGGTACACACAGGCCTTCGTCACAGTCTTCGTCGTCACTGCAATCTCCGCAACTGCCACCGCAGCCGTCATCACCACAGTCGGCATCGTCACAGTCGGGCACACACTCACAGACACCGTCGACGCACTCATCGTTATCGTTGTCCTCACAGACCTCACAGTCCGAAACGACGGTGCGCTCGTCGGTCTCCTCCAGACTGCACTCCGTTCCGTCGCAACTGTACTCGTGGAAGATCTCGTCCTGACACACGCAGGCTTCGCCGTCGTCACAACAGTCGTACTCGTCACCCTCCTGAACCCACTCGTCCTTCTCGGTACAGTCGACGCATTCGTCACAGCCACAGTCAGCGTCGCTGCCTTCGCAGATCGGCACAGACGAACAATTTCCTCCCTGACAGCTTCCCTGCTCCTCGGCGCATTCGTCGTCAATGTCATCACAGGGGGTGCCATCGGCGACGGTGGAAAACGCGTCGTCTGCTTCGTCGGGATCGCAGATCAGGCACTCATTGCTACCGGCAGTCTCTCCCTCTTGGTAGCAGCCATCACTGATCTCGCAGTCACATTCTTCCTCGATTTGCTCTGCATCTTGCCCGACATCGGCGTCCGTGCCGGCATCTGCATCGGGCTGTTCCTCGTCGGCGGGCTCCCAGCTTCCGTCTTCGCAGACAAACCCATCCTGCACTGCTCCCTCTTCGCCGCAGTCCTCTCCCTGAACCGGCGCCGTCGGATCGTCGCTGCACCCCAACGCCACCGCTGCGCACAGCAGGATCGCTGAAAAGAGAATCGAAACAGTTCTATCGGCATGACGCTGCATAATTATCCTTATCATTATCTCGGGGCCATGCGGCTGCCCGAAGACTCCACTGGAACATCCAAATTATTGTGTCAGACAACGCCATCATATCGACTCCAACGGTTCCGATAAACCTGCCGGCGATGCCACCACCCTTTTCGCTGTCCCTGTTGGTCTATAATCTGCATCCGGCCGGCTCACCGCTGCGAAATCACATCTCCCCTACACCGGAGCAGCAATGACTGGAAGCATCGACACCATCGTCGCTGAATTCGACCGAAAACCGATCCAGATCGACACCCTCGAACAGCGGCTTAACGAAGCGTCGACGACGCTGCGCGTCGAAGCGATCCGGCAGCTTACCCCCAACCGCCAACGCCGACTGTTCGCCGCCTGCAGCGGCCGAACAGTCACCACCGAAGACATCGTCGCCGATGACGTCGCTGCGCTCACGGAGGTGATCCACGAGGGCCAGAACACGCTGCCGATGTTCCGGGCCTTCCAGAAACGGTTCTGTCTGCCCAGCAAGCAACACCAGCCGGACAACCGCCGCATCCTGTGGGGCTACAACCATCAGACCTTCTCCGGGATTACCGGCCCCGGCTACTTCGTTGCCTACGATGATGATGACACCGGTGAAGTGGTCATCGACTACCGGGAGCTGCCTCCCGAAAAGCCCGACGAATGGCCCCCGATCATCGAAAACACTGCCCGACTGGGCCGGTTCGTCTACGCCGGGATGGTCGACCGGCTGCGCCGCGTCGCCGATGGCGTCACCATCGGGCGGGCTTACAAATCGGAGCCGATGAACGCGTATTTTGCGCTGGTGCGGACTTGATGGTGGCCGAGCGACCTCCGTGCTTTCAACATCCCATTGATAACGCGAACCTCAGAACCCCGAACTCCCTGCGGCCTACGGCCTCCGGTCGGTCGGGGCTACGATCCGGCGGACGCTCCTCCGTAGGTTCGCATCACCGCACGACCCCACGACCCCACGACCTCACGACCCAAGACTCACGACCCAAGACTCACGACTTATGACCGAACGCTTCGACATCGACGCCCGGCTCAAAACGATGCCCGATCAGCCGGGCTGCTACCTGATGAAAAACCGTCGGGGGCGGATCATCTACATCGGCAAGGCCAAGAACCTGCGCAAACGGGTCCAGAACTACTTCCAGCCCTCCGGCGACCCCCGGCCCTTCGTGCGCTGGCTGCCCCGGGTGCTCGGCGAGATCGAGACCATTGTTACAGCCAACGAAAAAGAAGCGCTGATTCTGGAAAACAATCTCGTCAAAAAACACAAGCCCCGGTTCAACGTCCAACTGAAGGATGACAAAAACTTTCTGTCACTTCGCATCAACCCCGATGAGAAGTGGCCCCGCGTCTACTTTCAGCGCAACAACACCGACGGGGAGGGCCGTCACTTCGGGCCCTATCACTCTGCGGGAGCGGTGCGGCGCACCCGTCGGCTGCTCGACAAGCATTTCATGCTGCGCACCTGTCCCGATCATGTGATGAAGAATCGCTCCCGGCCCTGCCTGCAGTACCAGATCGAGCGCTGCCCCGCCCCCTGTGTGTTCGATGTCGATCGCGACGAATACATGCAAGACGTCGAACAGGCGATTATGTTTCTGGAGGGTCGCGGCGACGAGCTGATCAACCAGCTTCGAGACGACATGCAGGCTGCCAGCGAAGAGCTGAATTTCGAGCTCGCCGCCCGCTACCGCGACCAGATCGAGGCCATCGAAAAGGTGCTCGAACACCAGCAGGCAGTCGGGGACCATCAGATCGATCAGGACGCCTTCGGCTATCACCGTGAGGGCGACCGGTTGACCATCCAGGTGGTCATGATCCGCGACGGACGCATGACGGGGGCGCGATCGTTTTCGTACACCGACCAGGAATTTCCCGACGCGGAAGTGCTCTCCAGCTTCCTGAACCTGTACTACAACGCCGGCAATCACATCCCCCGCCAGGTGTTGCTGCCCTTCGAGCTCGACGAGGGCGAAGCCGAGAGTTTCGAACAACTGCTCGGCGAGATCGCCGGCCACCGCGTCTACATCAAGGTCCCACAGCGGGGAGCGAAAAAAGCGCTGGTGACCACCGCCCAGACCAACGCCGAACACTCCTTCCAGAAGGAGCACGCCCGCGAGGAGCGGGTGCTCGATCTGCTCGAAAAGCTTCAGCGGCGTCTCAGCCTCGACAATCTGCCGCGGCGCATCGAATGCTACGACATCTCCAACTTCCAGGGCCGCCAGATCGTCGGCTCCCGGGTCGTGTTCACCGACGCCGAGCCCGACAAGTCGGAGTACCGCCGCTACAAAATGCGGCTTCAGAAAGGCCAGGACGACTTCGGAAGCTTCCGCGAGATGCTGATGCGCCGGTTTCGCAAAATCGCCGAGGGCGACGACGACCCTCCCGATCTGGTGGTCATCGACGGGGGCAAGGGCCAGCTCGGCCAGGCCGGCGCCGTGCTCGAAGACCTGGGGCTGCACGACATCGACCTGATCGCACTGGCGAAGTCGCGCACCGACAAGTCCGGGTTCGACGACTACGAGGTCACCCACAGCGCCGAACGGGTCTTCGTGCCGGGGCGAAAAAATCCGATCGTCCTCAAACAGAACAGCGCCGAGTTGTACCTGTTGCAGCGGCTGCGCGACGCCGCCCACGACTTCGCGATCGGCTATCACAAAACACTTCGCCGCAAGCAGTCGTTGCGCTCCAGCCTCGACGAAATCCCCGGGGTCGGACCCAAGACCAAACGCGATCTGCTGCGCCACTTCGGAAGCCTCAAAAAGATCAAGGCCGCCGACATCGACGAACTGCTTCAGGTCGACGGCATCGGACCGGCCACCGCCGGCGCCGTCTTCGATTTCTTTCATCCTCCCCAACAACGCTGCCCCGAATCAGCGCCGACGGGCTGAAACATCGACCCGATTGTGTTAGTTGTCCCACCGAATCGGTCGAAATGCCCGGGTGCACTGGTCGGTTATTCATCAAGATGCCACCGTGAGCTCACGTCGCCACCGTCGATCACCCAGCCGGGCCGGCCGAGGCTCAACAGTTTTTTGCTCTAACGGAGAATCCTTCATGCGTTCCAAGCTCGCTCTAATCGTGATCAGTCTGCTCGTGGCTGCCTCCTCTGTGGCGGCGTGTTCTTCCGGTGAACCGGTGCCCGACGAGCAGGCCGCCGAAGCTCCGCAGTATCAGTCGGAAGAAGACGGGGACTACGAAGAATATGACACCGCCGAGATGCACGGTGAAATGGAGCAACCCGACCAGCCTCAGCAACCTCCGGAAGCCGGCCAGCCAGGCGCCGAGGCCCCCCAGCCTGCCCCCGGAGATGAGGCCGCACCCCAACCTCCGGCCCAGCCCCCCGGCGGTCAACAGCAGCACCAGGCCGGCGACCCTCCCGAAGCCACCGGCCCCGTCGCCACCGTCAACGGCGATGAAATCACCGCCGATGAGTTCAACGACCAGATCGAGATGCTGCTCGAGCAGATGCCCCACGCCCCGCCTCAGCAACTCGCCCAGATGCAGAACGAAATCGTCGACCAGCTCATCCAACAGCGCCTCGTCGACGATGCTATCGAAGACGCCGGCATCGAGGTCAGCGACGAACAACTGGAAACGCGCCTCGACGAAGTGCGCCGGGAATTCGAGGAGACCGCCCAGGCCCAGCTCGGCGACGACGTCGATTTCGACGACTTCATCGCCCAGATGGGCATGACTCCCGAGGAGATGAACGAAGCGATCGAAGAGACGATCGCCATCGAGAAGCTGCTCGAAGAGCGCGGCGAAGACATGCCCACCGACGAGGATGTCCGTCAGTTCTACGACGATAACCCCGAGATGTTCACCGAGCCGGAGCACGTCAAAGCCAACCAGGTGATCATCCCTCCCTCGGGCCATCAAGATGACGCCTGGGAACGCGCCGAAGAAGACGCCCGTGATGCCCACCGTCAGCTCACCGAGGAAGACGCTTCCTTCCAGGAAGTCGCCGACCAGTTCGACGGTGCGATGGCCGACGAGGACACCGCCATCCCCCGCCAGCTCACCCCCGAGCAGCAACAACAGATGCAGGGCGACATCCCCGACGAGCTCATCACCGCGGCCTTCGAAGAGCTCGAAGACGGCGAGATCTCCGAGCCCATCCGCATCCCGGAGGGCTACATCATCATCGAACGGATCGAACACGCAGAGGAAGGCGTGGTCCCCTTCGAAGAAGTCGAGGAGCAACTGGAGATGCAACTGCGTAACCAGGCGCTCGAAGAGTCCCTCCAGGACTTTCTCGCCGAACTCGAACGGGAAGCGGAGGTGGAGCGACACCCCGAGAACATCGAGTAACGCCCACCGACGGGCGATGGTCACGCTGATTTCCAAATTGTGTGATCATCGTCCATAGGTCATCAACAGACCTCTGTGGAGCGAACGGTGTAACCAAAAGGAGATAGGGAGATAAGGGGGATGGGAACACTGTTCCAAATTGGCACTTGGCAAATCCTTTTGGTTCCCCTATAAAGGTCTTCTGCGAACGGAGTGTTTCGACGGCTGGGCGTCAATCCCCCCCAGGCCGTAGTCCGGGTGACGTCCCTACGGGCTCGCTAATGTCGAAACGCTCCGTCTCGCACTTTCTTGTAGAATCCCCTTCACATATCGTCTTCGCGTACATGGCTTCGATGGATCTGACGTGGCCGGCAACGCTTCATACCCCCAGGCTAGCCTGAGGGCTGCGCCTCCGATGAATCTCCTGGGGCCGGCAACGCTGGATCCCCCCAGGCTAGCCTGAGGGCTGAGCGGGGCGCTGGCTCGCCTGCGGGGCCAAAGGAACTTTGACCCCGGCTCGCTCGACCTGGCGAAATATTGCCCACCTTCACAGTAGCACGGCCCACCCTGTTTCCCTTGGATTTCTTGGCGTCTTGGCGGTTCCCTCCCGTTTTTTCCCTGGCGCTCTTGGCGTTCTTGGCGGTCGCTCCCGCTTTTCCTTTGTAGTTTTTCCCTGGTTTTCCTCTGCGTTCCCTGCGCCTCTGCGGTTCCACCTGTCTGTCCTCCCAACCTCCGCGGTTGCTTGACACGGAGGTGGGCTGCGCTTAGTGACTGAGCGACGCTGTAACGTAACTCAACCAACCCCAACATCGCTCAGGAGAGTGCCTATGACCTCCCCCGTTCGCATCGCCGTAACCGGTGCTGCCGGTTCGATCAGTTATTCGCTTCTGTTTCGCATCGCCGGCGGTGAAATGTTCGGCGCCGACACTCCGGTGCAGTTGCAACTCATTGAAATCCCCCCGGCGATGGATGCGCTCGAAGGGGTGGCCATGGAGATCGACGACTGCGCCTTCCCGCTGCTCGATAAGATGACGCTGACCGACGACCTCAAAGAGGGCTTCGACGGCGCCAACGTCGCCGTGCTCGTCGGTGGCCGCCCCCGCGACGCCAGCATGGAGCGCGCCGACCTGATCCGGGCCAACGGTCCGATCTTCACCGAGCAGGGCGAAGCGCTCAACGAAGTGGCCGCCGATGATATCCGTGTCGGCGTGGTCGCCAACCCCTGCAACACCAACGCGTTGATCGCGATGAACAACGCTCCCGACATCCCCGACGAGCGGTTCACCGCCATGACCCGGCTCGACGAAAACCGCGCCAAAAGCCAGCTTGCTACCCGCGCCGACGTCTCCGTGAAATCGGTGACCAACATGGGCATCTGGGGCAACCACTCCAACACGATGTACCCGGACTTCTTCAACGCCGAGATCGACGGCAAGCCGGTCGCCGACGTCATCGACGAGGGGTGGCTCACCGAGCAGTTCATCCCCACCGTCCAGGGCCGCGGCAAGGCGATCATCGAGGCCAGAGGCCAGTCCTCGGCGGCCAGCGCCGCCAACGCCGCCATCGATCATGTCCGCGACTGGTTCACCGAAACGCCGGAAGGCGACTGGCATGCCATGGCCGTGCCCTCCGGAGGCGAATACGGCATCACCGAAGGGCTGATCTTCTCGTACCCCGTGCGCTTTGACGGCGACGGCAACTGGGAGATCGTCGACGGCATCGAGCTGACCGACTTTGCTCGTGAGAAGATCGAGATCACCGAAAATCAGCTTCTCGAGGAACGAGAAGTCGTCCAGGATCTGCTGACCTGATCACCGGATCAGCATCCGAACTTTGACCCCGCGCCACCCATCGGCGCGGGGTTTTTTGTTTTCTCGCTTTCCGCCGCCACTGGTCGACACCGGTTCAGTCGTTAGCTTTAGAAGCATCGCTTCTGCTGAGTTCACCACCGGGGGGGAACCGATTCATGCTGACATCTACACCTCGCTCCGACGCCACGACGGACCTTCAGACCACCACCAGCGGCCGGTGGACCTTCCGCTACGCCGCAGCCACCGACACCGGCAGACGCCGCGACGTCAACGAAGATTTCTTCTTGCTCCACCCCGATCGGCGCCTCTTCGTGATCGCCGACGGAATGGGGGGACACGCCGCCGGGGAGGTCGCCTCCCGGATCACTGCCGAAACACTGGCCGCCTACTTCGAAGAGGCGGAGCTGCCGCTTCACGGCGATCGCAGCTCCGATGTCGACGAAACGATGTCTCACCACCTCATCCAGGCGGTCAAAATCGCCAATTCCACCGTCTTTGACGACGCCCAGGACTCGGTAGACCGCCGCGGCATGGGGACCACCGTCGTCGCGCTGAGCTTCAGCGATGAACGTGCCCACTTCGC
>SKMT01000721.1 GCA_007120915.1 Myxococcales bacterium
CTTCTCCCCCGTCGAAATCGGACGACTCATCGTTGCCGGGAAGCAACCGCAGCCGGTTGGCGCAACGCTCTCAGGCCCCCGATGTCCAACCCGACGCGAGCATCGATGCCAGGCGCAAAGATATGACCGTCGTCATGGAACAGGAGCGCAGCCGCAACGAACAACTCCAGGATCTGGTCGCCGCCGTCGACCCCCCCACCTGGCCGTCGAACTACGAGACGCCCATCGACACCATCGAACCCATCGGGTTTTCCACCGAATCGCTCCTGAGAGCGAGCAACGACATCGAAACGGCCAACTTTCGGGTCACCGGCGGGGACATCAGCGTCGAAATCGGGCTGGAGCGGTGCATGCACAACCTGATGGCCGCGGCGATGGCCGGCAACGCCACCACCCTGCCGTTGACCCGGGAGTCGATCCCCAGGCTCGAGTTGAACCTGCTCGACGATTTCGTCGACCGCATGCCCGAGCTCGACGACCTCTACCTCGAACAGATGAAGATCGACCGGCCCGACGTGATGGGCGTCGGCAAGTTTATCGGCGAGTGCATCGTGCAGTCCTACGGCGGAAGCTGGCACTACGACATTCCCGCCCGAGGGTCCGTGATTCATCTGGGCGACCACAAACTCGATCCCATCGGGCTTGCCGCCGAGTTCTTCGACACCGACGACTTCGACTCCGTCAATCTGCGCCGGATCATCTACGAGGCCGAACGGGCAGTCAAAACCAGCACTGCCTTTCCCACCTTCACCGACTACGTCGACTCCACCTCCGGGCTCTTCGGCGAAGCACTGCAACTGATCCTCGGCGAGCTGTGGGTGGGCTACCGGTTTGCCCTCGACGACACCCGCCTGCAGGAAGTCGGTACCTCACTTCGCGTGATCGAGGAGCACGACCAGTTCGTCGCCTTTTCGCTCCCCGCCGAGTTTGTGCCATCGGCACTGGTCGGCACCATCGCCGGTGCCGTCGATTCCGAGCAGCGGGTGCCGATGGCCTACCTGCGCACCACCGGCGAGTTTCTGGTGTTGCCGAGCAGCAAACACTTCGCCCGGCTGCTGGAGATCACCCGCCCGGACCGCTCCCAGGATGTCACCAACCGTCTGGCCAACTGGATCCAGCAGTGGTTCCGCCCCGGCTGGACCGTCGTCACCGGCGAAGAGGCCGCCGAACAGTGCCGCACCCGCCACGGGCTCGGGGACCTGAAGCTTCCTCGCCTCAGCCGCAGCGACTCTGCGACGACCATCCGCATGGTCGCCGTCGACGCCCAGGCAACTGTGCACAACCTGGCGATCGAACACCGACCAGGGCAACAACCCCCCTATCGGCTTGTGTGATCCCCCTATCTCCATCCTCTTTTGCTTACACGTAGAACCCGTGTAGTCGTCGCTTCCCCCCCGGTGACCGATCCCGTCAATTCCAGTCGTCTGCCCGCTGCTGCAGCTCCTCGCGCAGCGCTGCCGGTACCTTGATCTCGACGTCGGGAATCATCCCCAGCAAAAATGATTTGAACTCCGGACACAACCGGATGTGAAACGTCACCTCCAGCCCATCATCGGTCTCAGTGTTCTCCTGAGAAGGATGGACCCGATAGCGGCGCAGATACTGCTCCCAAGAGCCACGTACCATCAGGGTGACGTCGCTGGTCTCGTAATTTTCGGCATAAATGCCGAAGGCATCCTCAAAAAACGCGTCTTCTTCGGCGCGGCTGGCGTATTCGAACGCCTCGCCGACCCGCTGCTGAATGGAGTTGCGAACCTGCTCGAGCTGTTCTTCGTCGTCTTCGTCCAGCTCTTCCTGGTCGACGAAATAGTCGACCAGTTCGTCCGACGACCACTGTTCGGCCTCCAACACAGCAGCGACGTCAAACAACTTCTGCTGCCAGCTTTCAGTCGCCTGCAGCCACAGCCGGCCCTGATACCAGATCAGCCGACGGGGGATGACGACGTAATCATTCACTTCGCCGTCCGAGCGCTCGTACGTCATCTCGATGCCCCGGCAGAGCCGAATGGCGTCGAGAAACTCTTCGAGCACCGACAGCATTCGCTGCTGATGCACGGGCAGCCAGGTGCGGCGCAACACCAGCGCTTTCGACAGCCGCTCCAGCCCCTCTCTCGCCTCTTCTCCCACACTGCGGCGGCACTTCGCGATCAGCTCGTCGATGCGCTCGCCGTAGGGAGTGTCGCGAAACACATCCAGCGCCACTCCACCGAGCTCCAACGCCGCAGCGATGCCGACATGGCGGGTGTTGTCACGCGCTCCGGGAAGCTCCCAGACTTTGATGCGGCCGTCGCGATAGGTGTTCAAATCATACAGCTCTTCCAACAGCTTCAGATCAGCTCTTGCCTGGGGGTACTGAATTCCAAACTCATCGCTGACCTCCCGAATTGTTACTCCCTCTCCCCGGCGGAGCCGCTTCATAATCGCGTGAGACCGACGTGTTGCTGCGAACGTATTACGCGCAGACATGGACCTACTCCTTAGACGAAATCCTTTCCACTCGTGGACCTTGGGATAGACGCTGCCGCCGGGGATTGCAACATCCGTTTACAGTTCAATATCGAGCGCGCTTCGATCACCGGACTGAATCCCTTCCAGATAGGCGTCAACCTTCGGCAGAAGCTGATGAATGAAGAACGCTGCGGTGTCGACTTTATTCTCGTAGTAGCGCACCTGCTCGTTGCTGCTTACCAACTGCCGGCGCCCCTCTTCATCGTCGGGGTCGATGCCGCTGTCTTCCCAGATCGCTTCGAGCTTCTGCCGGGCGATCGTCGCCTGCTTTAGAAGCAGCCTCGCCGCCTCCACGTGCCCGAACATCCGCAGAAATGGCGTGGCGTGAAGCAGCGGGTATTCCGGGTCTTGCTTGCCCTGAGCCTGAAAGCCCATCGCCGCTTCGGCCAGCGAGTTTTTCGCCGCGTCGACCTTGCCGGCCATCTCTCCGAAGGTGTCGTCGTCGGTGAGTTCACTCAAAAACTGTGTGGTCTGCTGCATCCAGGTCATAAACCGCGCCCCGCCCTTCTGGCGCATCTTCCGCCCCAGCAGATCCAGGGCCTGAATCCCGTTGGTTCCCTCGTACAGTGACGCAATCTTGACGTCTCGCATCTTCTGTTCGACGCCGTATTCCTTGATGTAGCCGTAGCCACCGAACACCTGCATCGCCAGCTCGGTCATCTTAAATCCGATGTCCGAGCAAAACGCCTTGCACACCGGCGTCAACAGCTCCAGCAGGTCTTCGGCGTGCTCCTTCTGTTGTTCGTCCTCTCCATAGAGGGCGATGTCGCTGATGTGGGCGGTGTTATAACCGAGCGCTCGGATGCCCTCGCCGTAGGCTTTCATGATCATCAGATTGCGGCGCACGTCGGGGTGCTCGATGATCGGCACCGCCTGCTTGTCGTCGCCGCGGTCGGTGACTTTCGGCCCCTGCTTTCGCTCTTTCGCGTACGCCAGCGCATCCTGAAACGCCGCATTGCCGATGGCCACTCCCTGAAGTCCGGTGACGATACGGGCCTCATTCATCATCTGGAACATGTACTTCAGCCCGTCGCATCGTTCGCCCACCAGCCAGCCTCGGCAGTCGCCTTCATCACCAAACGACAATGAGCACGTCGGCGAGGCGTGAATGCCCATCTTCTCTTCGATGTTGGTCACCGTCACGTCATTGCGCTCGCCCAGTGACCCGTCGTCGTTGACCCTGTATTTCGGCACAATGAACAGGCTGATCCCCCGGGTACCCTCCGGGTCTCCCTGCACCCGCGCCAGCACCAGGTGCACAATATTATCCGTCAGTTGCTGGTCTCCGTTGGTGATAAAAATCTTGTTGCCGCGAACCTGGTAATAGTCCTCGCCGTCCACCGGCGTTGCAGCGGTGGTCAACTCCCCCAATGCCGAGCCCGCCTGCGGCTCGGTCAGACACATCGTGCCCGCCCACTGACCGGTGAACATCCGCTCGCAGTAGGTGTCGACATCTTCGTCGGTGCCGAACTCCTCGATCAGATGCGCTGCCGACGCCGTCAGCCCCGGAGTGGACATGAACGATGGATGAGCACCGAACAACAGTTCAATCAACGCCACCCCCAGCGTATGGGGCAGTCCCATCCCCCCGTACTCCGGGGAGTGCACCGGGGCGAACAACCCCATCTCGCAGAACCGGGTGTACAGCGACTCATATAACTCCGGGACCTGCACCTGCCCGTCCTCCAGCTTACATCCCTGCTCATCCGCTGCTGCGCTCACCGGCGCCAACTGCTCGACGGCAAACCGCTGAGCATTGTCCAGCACCATATCGAAGGTCTGCGCGTCGAACTGCCGATAGCGCGGCAGATCTGCCAGCCCCTCCAGGTCCAACTGCTCGTACAGCGTGAAATCAACGTCCCTTCGATCGATGCGGTAGTCACTCATGGTCGCGTCCTTTCTTTGCCGGGAAGGCGGGGGGGCAACGGAAAATGCGGAACTGACAATCTGACAAAGCAGCGCCCATTGTCTTCAAGGGCGGCGAAACTTCAAGCTGCTACGCCTCTACTACAGGCGGCTGTGCACCGAAACTTCTCCGCTTCCCCCCCCCGAATCGGTTGACACTGTCCCGTCGCATCGGTACATCCAAATGGTCATAAGAACTACGTCAGTGCCTCCCGGGCACTGACTTCGACGGAGGCTCCATGGTTCTGGTCATCTTAACACTCATCCTGATCTCAGTAGGGCTTATCGCCTACATCTACGGCGCTGTGCGCCTGGCGAAGTTCGGGTTTCGTATCAGCACACTCGTCGGATTGGCGGTGCTTCTGTTTCCCCCCTACACCTTCTACTTCGCCTTCAAGAAAGCCGAGGTCAACGGCAAGGAGCTACCCACAGCGCTGTGCTGTTTCGGGCTGGTGCTGACCCTGCTGTTGGGCGGGATCTTCTGGCAACCGCTGTCGATGACATTCAGCGGAAACATCGACCAGGTCGAAGAGCTGATGACCCCCGACCGCGGCGAACAGTACATGGCCGACTACGACGACGACGAAGACGTCGAAGAAGGCGAAGCGCTGCCCGCCGGCGACGCTCTCTGAGAATCTGAGAAACTGTTGCCTCAGCTTCACCGGACCTGCTGGTCATACACCAATCTGAGCCCCTCCAGCGTCAACAGGTCGTCGACGGTGTCGAACAGATCGGTCTCGTCGGCGAAAAACCCGGCCAGCCCTCCGGTGGCTACCACCGACACCGGCCCCCCCAACTGCTGCTTCATCCGGGTGACCACCTCTCGGATCTGGCCGATGTACCCGTACAACAGCCCCGACTGAATCGAGTGTACCGGGTTACGCCCGATCACCTCCGGGGGCTTGGCCAGCTCCACCTTCGGCAGCTTGCTGGCAGCCCGAAACAGGCTTTCGCTCGAAATCGTAATCCCCGGGCAGATACTCCCTCCCAGATACTCTCCCTTCGCCGAGATGGCGTCGAAGGTGGTGGCCGTGCCGAAATCAACGACGATCACTGCCGTATCGAACTTCTGAAGCGCCGCCACAGCGTTGACCAGCCGATCCGCCCCCACCTGTGACGGGTCGTCGTACAGCACTGGAATTCCCGGCTCGATGTCCGCCCCCACCACCCGGGGCTCACAGGCGAAATAGTCACCGATCATCTCGATCAGAAGCCGCTCCATCGGCGGGACCACACAGCTAATGATTGCACTGTCGACCTGCCCCGCATCCAGCCCTGACAGCTCGAACAACTGACGAAGAAATATCCCGTGCTCATCGCTGGTTCGACCGTGGTGGGTCTGCAGACGCCAGTGGCGCACCAGTTGCTCTTCGCGATACACCCCCAGAACGGTATTGGTGTTGCCTACGTCTATGACCAGAAGCATCGGCGTCTCCGCTGTACTACAGTTGCCACCACCCGACGATGTAGCGAATCTTCCAGATACAGCCCCGCGGCGTCAAAGCCCCAATCGACCATTCCGGGTTTTGCCACCGCCGTTCGATGGGCCAGAGGCGCCATCGCTGTTCATGTCGGGCGCTGAACAGCGCGCCCGAAGATGCTCAGGAGCCACGGTCGCGTTGTATGTCGGTACCCGATCGTCACCGTTGATATCGAGATCACAGCCAACTGTACCAGGTAAAGGCACCCTGCGCCGACCTCCTCGACAACACGACCCAGGACTCACGACGCACGACCCAGGACTCACGACGCACGACTCACGAAAAACCGATTGCACCCATTGAACATACCACCTATTTTGGCTCTTGACCCCGTGCCTGCCCCACCCGTAGTCCGGCAGGCTGTTCCGTCCGGTTCCCCCCGAACATTCCCCGGGTTTCATGTCCAAGTTTCTCGTCCGGCGATTTTTTGCTTCCCTGATCGTCATCTTCGGTGTCGTCACGCTGGTGTTCTTCACCATGCGCGCCGCCCCCGGCGATCCGGTGGACGCCATCCTCGGCGAACAGGCCGCCGAAGAGGACCGCACTGCCCTCCGAGAGTGCCTCAATCTGATTGATGAAGACGGCGATCCGGTCCCGGTTATCGAGCAGTATGTGCTGTTCTGGGGGGATGTGCTCAACGGCACGCTCGGCGAGCTGTGCGACGAGCCCGGGGTCACCGTCGCCGAACGGCTCATCGAGAACATCCCGCCGACCTTCGAGCTCGCTCTGGCGGCGATGTTCTTCGCCTTAATGGTAGGGCTGCCGCTGGGGATTCTGGCCGCCTTACGGCCCTATTCGTGGGTCGACAACACCACCGCTGTGGTGTCGCTGATGGGGATCTCTATCCCCAACTTCTGGCTGGGCCCGATGTTACTGATCCTGTTTAGCCTCACTCTGCAGTGGCTACCCAACCCGGGCGCCGGGGTCGCCGGGCTGTCCGCTCTGGTGTTGCCGGCGATCACTCTGGGCACTGCCATGAGCGCGAAGCTGATGCGGATGACTCGCTCCAGCTTAATGGAGATGCTCAACCAGGACTTCGTGCGCACCGCCAAGGCCAAGGGGTTGCCGTCGACGAAGGTGGTGCTCAAACACGCCCTTCGCACCGCGCTGATCCCGGTAATTACTATCGTGGGGCTTCAGTTCGGCGCCCTTCTGACCGGGGCGATTATCGTCGAAAAGATCTTCGCCCGCCCCGGCGTCGGCACCCTTCTGCTCGATGGCATCGAACAGCGCAATTACCTGATCGTGCAGGGCAGCGTGCTCTTCATCTCGTTTACCTACGTCATCGTCAATCTGGTCACCGACCTGGTGTACGCCTGGGTCGACCCGCGAATCCGCTACGACTGATCGAGCCTACTCGCCGATGATCGACAGACTCCACAACCTGGTCGCTCAGAAGCTGGGGGTGCGCCGCGAATACCTCGGCCGGCTCAGCCCCCTGGCCTACTTCGGGATGGCCTTTCTGGCGGTGGTGGCCTTCGTGGCGATCTTCGCGCCCTGGCTTGCGCCCTACGATCTGACGCACATGGACGTGACCCGCCAGCTCGAACCGCCCTCGGCGGACCACTGGCTCGGCACCGACGAAAACGGCGGCGATCTGCTCACCCTGGTCATCTACGGCACCCGCGTTGCCTGCATGGTCGGCATCTCCGTGGTCTCCATCTCCGCGACCATCGGCATCATCCTCGGGGCCGTCTCCGGGTACTTCGGCGGCAAGGTCGACGAAGTGATCATGCGGCTGACCGACATCATGATGGCCTTCCCCGGGATTCTGCTGGCCATCTTGATCATCTTCATCACCCAGGAGCCGTCGCTTCTGGCGGTAATTCTGGCGCTGTCGGTCTCCGCCTGGGCGGGCTACGCCCGGCTGGTGCGCGGGCAGGTGCTCTCGATCCGCGACCAGGCATATGTAGAAGCAGCCCGGGCTCTGGGGCTTCCCTCAAAGCGGGTGCTCTTCCGCCACGTCGTGCCCAACACACTCGCCCCGGTGATCATCCAGGCCACCTTCGGAGTTGCCGGAGCCATCCTGGCCGAAGCGGCGCTGAGCTTCCTTGGGCTGGGCCCTCAGGACATGCCCAGTTGGGGCGCTCTGCTCGACCAGGGCGCCAACTATTTTCTGCTGACCACCCATCTTGCCATCTTCCCCGGGATCGCCATCATGCTCACCGTGCTCTCCATTAACTTCGTGGGCGACGGACTGCGCGACATCCTCGACCCCCGCGGGCTGACCCGACATTAGAACATCCTCCCCCGACGGGCACCGGCGGGGGAGGTGGCCGCGAAGCGGTCGGAGGGGGCTAAACATGAAACTGAAGAGGTCCAACCATGACAAATGCCCACGACAACCTCACCAGAGACATCGGCCAACTGCTCGTCGTCGGCTTCGACGGAGCAACCTCCACCGCTCCCGACTCCATCGCCGAGTCACTCGCCGAAGAACGCATCGGCGGGGTCATCCTCTTCGGACGCAACATCGGCGACGTCGACCAGATCGTCGAGTTGACCGCCCACATCCACGACGCCGCCGCCGAAGCCGACGCCCCGCCCTTCGTCGCCGTCGACCAGGAAGGCGGGCGAGTGATGCGCATCCGCGACCCGCTCACACCACTTCCCACCGCCCGTGCACTTGGCGCGGCCGCCGATATGCGCGACGTCGTGCGTGTCGCCGAGGTGCAGGCCAAGGAGCTCTGTGCGCTGGGATTCAATCTCAACTTTGCGCCCGTGCTCGACGTCGACACCAACCCCGACAACCCGGTCATCGGCGATCGCGCCTTCTGTGACGACCCCAAAAAGGTCGCCCGCTGCGGCGCCGGTGTGCTCCTTGGCCACCACCGCGCCGGGGTCATCCCCTGCGGCAAACACTTCCCCGGCCACGGCGACACCGACCGCGACAGCCACAAGGAGTTGCCCCGCATCGACCACGACCGCGAACGACTCGAACAGATCGAGCTGTATCCCTTCCAGCGCGCCGTCGCCGCCGACATCCCGATGCTGATGACCGCCCACATCGAAGTGCCGGCGCTGGATGACGAACATCCCGCCACACTCAGCCGCCCCATCATCACCGATCTGCTGCGCCGCGATTTCGGCTACGACGGCGTCGTCATCACCGACTGTCTCGAAATGAGCGCCGTCGCCGACCGCTATGACATCACTGAAATGGTCGAGTTAGGCATCCGCGCCGGCGTCGACATCTTCCTGATCTGCCACACCGAAGAGAAGTGGCAGGCCGCCTTCGACCACCTCAACGAGTTGGCCCGACGCGACGACGACTTCCGAACGCGCATCGAAGCCGCCGCCGCCCGGGTACGCCGCCTCAAACAAGACCTTCTGGGCCACTGGCCCCGCCCCTGGTCACCCCGCGATGGCTTCCGCCAACTCCTCGGCAGCCCCGACCACCGCCAACTCGTCGAACCCTACCTCAGAGACGGCGCCGCCAACGACGACGATGACCCCACAGCACCAGACGGCTGATCTCCCATCGACCGGGAGTAGTGAGCACTCCACCAGACTAGTGCAGGACTCCGGAAATGCGGAAGGGTGCGGCTCTTCTGCGACGACGCCGCACGAGACGCGGGACGCGAATCGCTGGAGCACTGAGTCGCAGAACGCTGGGGCACGGAGCGCGAAGCACTGGGCGCTGAGTCGCGGAGCCCGGAGGCGCGGGACCCGAAAGCTGAA
>SKMT01000230.1 GCA_007120915.1 Myxococcales bacterium
TGCCCGGAAAACTGGCGGACTGCTCGTCGACAAACCCCGAGGAGAGCGAGCTGTTCATCGTTGAGGGTGACTCCGCGGGAGGCAACGCCAAACAGGGGCGCGACCGGGAGACCCAGGCGATCTTGCCGCTTCGCGGCAAAGTGCTAAATGCCGAGCAGGCCTCGCTGAAACGGGTCACCAAAAACAAGGAACTAAGCCACGTCATCGACGCACTCGGCTGTGGAATCGCCGACAACTTCGACGCCTCGAAGCTGCGCTACCACAAGATCATCCTGCTGATGGACGCCGACAGCGACGGACACCACATCTCCACGCTGCTGCTGACGTTTTTCTACCGGTACATGCCCGATCTGATCGACCAGGGATATCTGTACATCGCCCAGCCTCCGCTGTATCGCGTCGACTATGGCTCGACCACGGAGTGGGCGCTCACCGACGAAGATCGCGACCGGATCGTCGAGAAACTGGAAAACCAGAAACGCAACTGGAACATCAATATCCAGCGCTTCAAGGGGCTCGGCGAGATGATGGCCAACACCCTCAAAAAGACCACGCTGGACCCGGATCACCGCCGGCTGCTTCGGGTCACCGTTCCCGAAGAGGTCCACGAAACCACCGACCAGGTCATCGGCGATCTGATGGGCCGCGACGCATCGGTGCGCTTCGAATTTATCATGGAGCATGCCGACAACGTCGAGGAACTCGACGTCTAAGCGGCCTCGCCGCTTTACGACGGGTGTTCGGTGGTGGGTGGTGGGTGTTCGGTGGGCTCCGTGCAACCACCACCCGCCCCCTACCACCTATCACCGACCACCGACCACCCGATGTCCGAGCCGTTCGTTTTCCACTTCAAACCGGGGCCAGGGGACCGGATCGAGGCGATGTACATGCTGGATCTGGACTGCGCCTGTGGGCTCTGTGGCCACGAGCAGTTCCAGCGGTTCTATCACTCCACGCCGTTTCACGAACTGACCGTGGTGGCGCTGGAGCAGATCGCCGACAACGCGGCGCTGAAGGCGGGCTATGAGTGCGAAAACTGCGGGGAGCCGGTGGGGGCGAATCAGGTGCGAAGAAGCTGTGTAACCTTCGGGTTCGCCGACGACGCCGGGGTCATTCGCATCTTCGACGAACTCCGCGATGGCACCCGGCGGGTAGAACTGACGGAAAATCGAAGACTGGACCCGCAGGCGGTGCCCCGATGGCAGGCCGACCCTCAGCGTTTTGAACAGGGCCACAGAGTTGTCGGCGAATTGACCGAACAGGTCGTCGAAGAGGTGCTGGGCCGGCCGATGAACGTGAAACTGGCGTGGCGCGACCTTCTGGTGGACCGCTCGCAAGGCTGTCATAAAATATGTGAGGGGCTGACGGCGGTGATCGCCGGGGACGAAGAAGAGGCCGGTGAACAGGTCCGTCAGCTTCGGGAAGAGAACGTCGACAACGAATTGACAGCGATTCGCCTCGACGACAGCAAGCCCGACGACCGTCCCGTCAGTGCCAGTTCAACCATCGGCGCCGGCTACAAACGCTGGCTGCCCGACGAGATCGTCGACGCCATCGAATCCGAAGAGCTGATCGTTGTCGGCGTCGTCTCCCGCCAACAGGCGGTGCAGCATCTGACGCGCACCTTCGACGCCGCCCGACTCGACTACGACAGAACCGACGGCGAGACGGTGACGTTCGACAACTTCACCACCCCGACGGACACCACCTGGGACGATCCGTTGGCTGTCTCCACAGTACTCCGACGTGCCATCTACTGCGGGCTAACCCCGGGAGAGGCCGCCCGGCTTACCGCCGAGGAAATTGTGGGTACGCTGCTGCAGGTTTGGTAGCCAGCACGGCGCTCACGACCCCAGGACACGACCATTCCGGGTTTCACCACCGTCGTCCCGATGGGCCAAGGCGCCATCGCTGTTTTTGTCGGGCGCTGAACTACGCGCCCGAAGGTGCTCGGGAGCCACGGTCGCGTAGCCACGGTGGCATACGGTATTGGGTGTTGATATCGACATCACAGCCCATTGTCCCCGGTAAAGGCATCCCTGCGCTCAGGTGCTTCCGACGCGCCGGAGTAATCCCACGACCCCACGACCCCACGACCGCACGACCCATGCCCCCCGAGGTTGCCGTGGAATAGTTCGACTGCTAGTTTCGGTTGCCAATCACACAACGAAACTTGCAAACAGAGCGCAACTTCTTCATCGTCACCGATCGCATTGACACTGCGCGTCATACATTTGAATTGCCGGCGTTCATCTGGTGGACCCGGGGTTGAGGAAGAGTCGTTATAACCTCATCTTACTTTCCTTGTAGACGCGGGACTTGTTCCCTGTATGGCAAGGACTTCTCAAGGTATCAGGCCGCACTAGTTGCGGCTGTCCTGTCAACTGTACGACCTCTTTCCAACTTCGCCAGACATTGTGCGATCTGGGGTCTCACCATAACGATCTTCTCCAAGGCGATGACTTCCTCGACCCCGGAACCCCCAGAAGATGCCGGTTGGCCGACACCGACCGCCCCGTCGACTACGACGGCGGCGGTTTTCTTGTTTTGCGGACTCGGCGCTACTCACAGAACTTTTCGTTTAACGTCTGTTAGATCGCCTGCCGTCTGCGCTATACTGCCGCCCGATGCATTTCGAGTCGATATTGCCGGAGGAGACATGATGATGACGTTTCGGACAGTGACGATCGCTTCTGTAGCGATTCTGGTATTGAGTGCCATCGGCTGCGGGGAGCCGGATCGCGCCGAATACCGCGACATGGCCGCCGAGGAGGTATGCTATGAGGCGGACCAATGCGACAATATCGGCGATCTTTTCGGCGAAAGTTATGTGGATATCGACGACTGCATCGTCGGCGAACGCAGCCGATTCAACGACATGTGGCCCGAAGACGAATGCGGCGACGACCAGATCGACCCCGACGCATTCGACTCCTGCATGGACCGGGCGACCCTGGCGGCCTGCGGCAGTGGTCTCGATACCCTCTCTGCCTGGGAGCAATGCCATCGCAACAACGTCTGCACCAATTGACACCTCCTGGCGGGACAGCTATCGACTGCACAGTTGAATAATCACGAACGTCGGTCCGTCGGTCTGACCCCGACGATTCGACGTTTCACTCTGTGCATCATCTCCCCAGGAGTTTGCCATGAAGCTGTCCCGCCCCCTCACATGGACCGCTTTCGCCCTTGCCGCAGCGCCGTTTCTGATGGCATCGAACTGCGCGAGTATGCACGAAGGCGAGCAGGTCGAAGAGTACGCTGCCGACTACTGCGACGAGCTGCTGCCGCAGGCCGAAGAGCAGATGGCGCAGAGCTACGAGGAAGAGGGCGGAGACACCGACCGGGTCGCCGCCAGTGTCACCGGCCCCTTCGGTGAGACGGTCGAGATGGAGATCGAAGTCGAATCGAGCAGCGATTTCGACTCCTCCGAACCCGAAGAGAAGACCATCCAGACCGGGCTGTCCGATCTGGTGCTCAACTGCGGGGCCTCCCCTCATGACGACCGCACCTGTGCGGTACAAGTGTTTTTGGACGGTGAGTTGATTGGGCGCGGCAATTTCCAGACTACCGGCCAACTTCCGATGCGCTGTCTTCCCGCCGGCCAGCGCGAGCTTCAGATATTGAGCCTCGACGGCCATAAGGAAGTCCACCGGGAAGTCATCACCATCGAAAGCGACCGCGAGTACATGGCTCAGGTCTCCGACGACCTGCACACCGGGCGCGACGGCTATTTTGAAATCTACGCCGAGTCCGATCTGACCCACGGCTTCTCGATGCCCGTGAAGGATGACCGGCAGGGCGATTCGGTGCAGATGCACATCGAACATGAGCACTACGAAGCGGAGCATCACGACGCTCCCACCCACCAGCCCGCCCCCCGGCAAGACCCGGGATCCGGCGCCCAGCAGGATGCTGCCGCTGCGGGGGCTCAGCCAATGAGCACCTTTGACTTCGAGGACCTGGTCAACCGCGTCGATGACGCCACCTTCGACTCCGACAAGCGCGACCTGGTCGAAGATGCGATGGCCCACAACTACTTCACCGCCGATCAGGCTGCCACACTGGTCGATCGCATCGACTCGATGCACGACCAACAAGATCTGGCCATCAAATTCTATCCTCTCGTCGTAGACCCGGGGCAATTCCACGTCGTCATCGACGCCGTCGACTCCTCCATCGGACGCGACAACGTGCGCGACGAGCTGGGACTGTAACCTCGGACACCCCCCCATTACCGAACACCGACCACCCATCACCGACCACCTGTATCACCTGTTTACCAACCTGCTGCCAACCGCTATGTTCCTGCGCCGACCGGCGCATCGCCGGTGTAATTGGCTGTATAACTGGTTGTTGATGACGAACGGGCTGGTTCATGGTGGTTGATCAATCGGCAGCGCTTCCCCGGTGGACTCCGGGCGAAGAACCTCCGGCGCTGACACCGCAGGCGTTGCGCCGGGCTGTACACCAGGTGCGCTCGCCGGCACACGTCATCCAGGAGGAGTCCACCGGCCGTGTCGGCATCGGCTTCGGCGGTCGCATCGATCCGCACAACGCCTCCAGCCAATTCCGCCACATTACCACTCTTCCCGGGCTGTATCCGGAGTGGCTCGGTGACCGGGGTTTCGGCGAAATCCACGGGGCTCGATTTCCCTACGTCGGCGGCGCGATGGCCAACGGCATCGCCAGCCCCGAGATGGTCGTCGCTTTGGCCCGCGCCGGGATGATGGGCTTTCTGGGCACCGCCGGGCTGTCGCTCGACGAAATCCGCGACTACGTCACCGCCACCCGCAGCGAACTCGATGGCACGGGACTTCCCTGGGGAGCGAACCTGATTCACTCTCCCCAGAAACCCGAGCTGGAGATGGCCACCGTCGACACCTTCTTCGAGCTGGGGGTGACTACGGCCAGCGCCTCGGCATTTATGGACCTGACCCCGGCGGTGGTGCGCTTTGCCGCCACTGGATTGCGCCGGCTTCACGACGGAACCATCGAGCGGCGACACCGCCTGTTCGCCAAGATCTCTCGGCCGGAAGTGGCCGAGAAGTTCATGCGCCCCGCCCCGGATCGGCTGCTACAGTCACTGGTGGAGTCGAACCAGCTTACGAAACAGGAAGCGGCACTGGCCGCCGAAGTGCCTGTGGCCGAAGACCTCACCGTCGAATCGGACTCCGGGGGCCACACGGACAACCGCCCCCTGTCGGCGCTGTTCCCCGTGATCAGCAGGTTGCGCGACCGAATCCAGCGCGAACAAAACTACCGGCGCCCCATCCGCCTCGGGGCGGCCGGCGGGCTGGGAACTCCCTCGGCGGTCGCCGCAGCCTTTTCGCTGGGGGCGGCCTTCGTCGTCACCGGCTCCATCAATCAGGCATGTGTGGAAGCCGCCCAGTCCGAGGCGGTCAAAGAGATGCTCGCCGACGCCGCGTTTTCGGACGTCGTGATGGCCCCCGCCGGCGACATGTTCGAGATGGGCGTGGAAGTACAGGTATTGCAGCGCGGCACCATGTTCCCGTCGCGCGCAAAGAAGTTGTACGACGTCTACTCGCGCTACGACGGCATCGAACAGATCCCCGACGAGGTGCGGCGCCAACTGGAAGACCAGATCTTTCGCGACGACATCGACGCGATCTGGCAGAAGACCCGGTCCTACTTCCAAAAGAACGATCCCGACGAGGCGCGGCGAGCCGAAGAAGATCCGAAACACCGCCTGGCGCTTGTGTGCCGCTGGTATCTGGGGCTGTCGAGCAAGTGGCCGCTGGAAGGAAATGAATCGCGCCGGCTCGACTATCAGGTCTGGATGGGCCCCGCCCAGGGGGCGTTCAACGACTGGGTGGAGGGCTCGTTTCTCGAAGAACCGGCCCAACGCCAGGTCGCTCAGGTTGGCTTGAACCTGATGGAAGCAGCAGCCATTATCACTCGCGCTCAACAATTTCGAACCTACGGTGCCGCCGTACCCGCCGAGGCGTTTGACGTTGCGCCTCGATGCCTTGCGACGCGGTAACCGATACACTGTGCAGTCAGGACGTATCTCATGACCACCGGAGTGGACCATCCCCCCGTTGCCATCGTCGGACTCAGCGCTCTTTTCCCCGACTCTGTGGGCGCCACCGGGTTCTGGAACAACATCCTGGAGGGCGAAGATCTGATCGACGACGTCCCGCCGTCGCACTGGTTGATCGACGACTACTACGACCGGGATCCGGGCGACGCCGACAAAACCTACTGCAAACGCGGCGGTTTCCTGCCTGACATCGACTTTGATCCGCTCGAGTTTGGCATCCCGCCCACGGCGATCCCCTCCACGGACACCACCCAACTGCTGGCGTTGATCGCCGCCCGCCAGGTTCTGGACGACGCCTGGGGCGAGCAGTTCGACGACGTCGACAAGTCGAACATCAGCGTCGTGCTGGGCGTGACCGCCGGCCAGGAGTTGCTGATTCAGGCCGCCGCGCGGCTGCAGCGACCCCAGTGGCTTGCCGCACTCCGAGAGCATGGCATCCCGGAGGACGAAGCCCAGAACATCTGCGATCGCATCGCCGACAAGTACACCCCCTGGCAGGAAAACACCTTCCCCGGGCTGTTGGGCAACGTGGTGGCCGGAAGGATCGCCAACCGTTTTGATCTGGGCGGGACCAACTGCATCACCGATGCGGCCTGCGCGTCATCGCTGTCGGCGCTGTCGATGGGGCTCAATGAGCTGTATCTGGGCTACTCCGACGTAGTGATCACCGGCGGAGTCGACTGCTTCAACGACATCTTCATGTACATGTGCTTCACCAAGACCCCGGCGCTGTCGCGCAGCGAGGACTGCCGCCCCTTCGACGCCACCGCCGACGGGACGGTGCTGGGCGAAGGGCTGGGGATGTTCGCGCTGAAGAGGCTCGATGACGCAGAGCGCGACGGCGACCAGATCTACGCGGTGATCCGGGGGCTTGGAAGCTCCTCGGATGGTCGCTCGTTGTCGGTGTATGCCCCGCTTGCCGAGGGACAGGCCAACGCGCTGAAGCGAGCGCAACAGCGTGCCGGTGTCGACGCCGCGTCCATCGAACTTGTCGAGGCCCACGGCACGGCCACCAAAGCCGGTGATGTCGCCGAATTCAGCGGGCTTCGCCAGGCGTTCGAACCGAACGAGCCCGTCGACGAACCCTGGTGTGCCCTGGGCTCGATCAAAAGCCAGATCGGCCACACCAAAGCCGCCGCCGGCGCCGCCAGCCTCTTCAAGACGGTGATGGCGCTGCATCACGGCGTGTTTCCACCGACGATCAAAGTCGACGAGCCGAACCCGAAGCTGCCCATCGACGACAGTCCCTTCTACGTCAACACCGAGGCCCGCCCCTGGATCCGCGGCTCCGATCACCCGCGGCGCGCCGGGGTCAGTTCCTTCGGATTCGGCGGAAGCAACTTCCACGTGATCGTCGAAGAATACACCGGCGACGCCCCGAAACCCCCCCGTCGAAGAGCGTTGCCCGCCGAGTTGTTCGTCTATTCGGGCGACTCCGCCGAAGCGCTGGTTGACCAGCTCGAAACGCTGACCGACGAGTTGGCCGAGCTGCCACAGAAGCCCGAGGACCGCCGGCGGCTGCTCGCCGTGCTGTCACACCGAAGCCAGCAGAACTTCGACCCTGGCCAACACCACCGGCTCGCACTGACCGCAGCCGATCTGGACGAGCTGATCGCAGCGCTGACCGACGCCGCCGCACGCATCGACGACGGCGAAGAGTTCAGCCTGCCCAACGGCGAGGTCTACAAGACAGGCAGCCGTCCCGACGGCGACATCGCCTTTCTGTTTCCTGGCCAGGGAAGCCAGTACGTCAACATGGGCGCCGAGCTGGCGATGCACTTCGACGCGGCGCGCGATGTCTGGGATCGGGCCGCCGATCTCGGCTTTGATCTGCACCGAAAGGTGTTTGTACCCCCGGCGTTCGATGACGAGACCGAAGAGCGACAACAACGCGAGTTGACGGCCACTGAGTGGGCCCAGCCCGCCATCGGCGCTGCCAGCGCGGCGCAGCTTGCGCTTCTGGAACAACTCGGCATTTTGCCCGATGCGACCGCTGGTCACTCCTTCGGCGAGGTCACCGCTCTGCATGCGGCCGGGGTGTTCGACGAAGAGACCATGCTCAAGATCGCCCGGCGCCGCGGGGAGTTGATGGCCGAAGCCGCCGCGTCGACCGACGGGGCGATGGTCGCCGTTCGCGCCGACGCCGAAACAGTTGGAGAGATGCTGGACGATATCGACGCCGATGTGGTCGTCGCCAACGACAACAGCCCCTCTCAGGTCGTCGTCTCCGGGCCGATCGATGCCATCGAACAGGCCGAAGAGCTGTTCGACGAACAACTGCTGGCGACGATCCGGCTGCCCGTCGACACCGCCTTTCACTCCTCGGTAGTCGCCGACGCCACCGAGCCCTTCGCCGAATTTCTCGACGACATCGCTCTGAGCGACCCGAAGCGGGATGTGTACGCCAACGCCACCGCCGCGGTGTATGGCTCCAACCCGGACGCCATCCGTGAGACGTTGACCTCTCAGATCGAAAGTCCGGTGCGTTTCGTGGAGATGATCCGCAACATCCATGACGCCGGCGCGACGACCTTCGTGGAAGTGGGCCCCCAGAACACGCTGACCGGGCTCGCCGGGCGCAGCCTCGCCGACGAAGAGGTCGAACTGGTCAGCCTGGACACCAACAAAGGCGGTGACGCCACCGCATTTCTGGGCGGAATCGGTCAACTCGCCGCCCTGGGTTTTGAGCTGAACTTCGAGGCGCTGTGGGCGGGCTACGAAGAGCCCACGGACCCGAGAGACGACGAAAAATCAGACTTCACCATGCGCATCAACGGCGCCAACGTCGACCGGCCCTATCCACCACCCGGCGGCCCCGACGAAGTGCCCGAACCAAACCCACCGAAACCCGAACGCGTCGCCTCCAACGGCGCCGCCGCCCCGACGCATCCCCCCGCAGACCAGGGACCGACCATGAGCAACCAGGAAGATCACACCAACGGCAAACGTACCAACGGCCATTACGACGGATTCGCCCGGCCCGCCGATGAACAACCCCAGGGGCCAATCAACAACGGCAGCGAACCCACCGGCCCCGACAGCCGTCAGACAACCAGCCCCGCCGAATCTCGCGCTTTCGCCGAATACCAGCGGGCGCTGACCGAAAGCCACATGGAGTATCTGCGGGTGATGGAGGAGTCCATCGCCTCCGCGCAGACCGCCTACATGCAGGCGATGGAAAGCTCCTTTCGCCAGTGGTGCGGGGGCGAAGGCGGCGAAGAGCAATCACGCTCGATGCCGTCACCACCTCCGTCCCAGCGCCCAGCACCCAGCACCCAGCACCCAGCGCCCAGCGCCCAGCACCCAGCGCCCAGCGCCCAGCACCCAGCACCCAGCACCCAGCACCCAGCGCCCAGCGCCCAGCACCCAGCGCCCAGCGCCCAGCACCCAGCACCCAGCACCCAGCACCCAGCGACCAGCACCCAGCACCCAGCACCCAGCACCCAGCGACCAGCACCCAACACCGACCACCCA
>SKMT01000018.1 GCA_007120915.1 Myxococcales bacterium
CGAGACCGACACCGACACCGACACCGACACCGACACCGACACCGACACCGACACCGACACCGACACCGACACCGAGACCGACACCGAGATCGACACCGAGCCCGAGACCGAGCCCGGCCCTAGCGTATTTCCAGCGCTTTCCGGCGGTCGGCGAGGATGTCGTGGTATTGCTGTTTGGCCTCGTCGCTGAGAAACGACCGCTCCACCAGGTCGGCCATTTCGTCTCGTCGGCCGCACAGTTCTTCGACGATCGTTGTGGCACGTGGGTCGCTCAAGCCCATTCGAGTTCCCAGTTCGATGAAATCGGCGCCGGTGCAGAATCCGTGGGTCTCAACGCCTTCGGGGTATTCGTCGCCTGCGAAGAGACGGAGTGCGAGTCGGGTGTCATTGGGCAGATGCAGCTTGGTCGACAGTAGATCGTAGGCCGGTGTGAGGACGTAGTCGCCGAACTCCTCGAGTTGATAGATCGAAAAATTCTTGAGGTGGGCGTCACCGTTGGCGACGAGATAGTTGAAGACGATGCGGCGGAACAGCTTCTCCGATTCTACTGCGTAGGCGGGGCAATACTGGCGCAGCGACTCGGCAAGTTGTTGGTAGCTGGAGTCGTATTTGTAGTGTTTGCCCGCGGTCTGAGGGGATTTATTCATCAGTTGGCAGAAGTCCTCCTGGGCGATGCGCGACCCCTCCGGTGTTCGGTCGAAACGGCGTGCGATGTAGGCGAGGGCGCCGTCGGCGAGTCGGATACAGGCGTTGGCGGCGGTGTCGATGCCGCAGAGTTGTTCGGCCAGTTGCATGGTGAGATGTTCGTTGGCCGGCACGTCCTGTTCAAAGCGCGGCAACGTCTGCGATGGCGCCGGTTTGAGGATGTACTGGCCCCCTTCGGCGACGGGGGTTAGCTTGCCGCGCTCCAGTCTCAGCGACACCTTCTCCTGGACCCCGGAGATCGACATTCTGTCGACCGTGCGGGTTCGAATTTCGATCAGGTCGGCGCGGGTGAAATCGACGCGGGCCGGAAACGCTCGACGATCGGCCAGGCGCCTTCGCGCCGCCGGAGAAAAGCCCTCCTCATCGAGGGGTTTCAATGTGCTCAGACAGCGTTTCATGACTCGTCGGGCTCCACTGTTACGCTCCCGATGGTGTCGCGCCCGGTGGCCATCAGAAGTCCGAAGGCGTCGTCTTCATCAATGCCCAGAATACGCGACTGCAGCCGGCGGTTGGCGCCCTCCGAGAGAAGTCCGTAGAAAAACCCGAAGAGCTGTTCCGAAGTATAGGGCTGTCGGCGTTTGGGCAGGGTGAGGCTGACGGGGTCGGTAGAATCGTCGGCGAGATACTCGGGATCGTAGGTGAACCGGTACGTTCCGTCGTCCAGTTGTTCGAGCACCCCGGCGAATCGGTCGTGGTTGTAGACTCGGCAGCGTCGCATGGTTAATTGTCACCGGCATCAGAAGGTGTCTCCTGGAGGGCCTCCGGTGTCTGTGGACGTACGTGAAGTTCGAGGCCCAGAACATCCAGTAGCCGATGGAGTGTGGAGACAGTGGGATTGGCTTTGCCCGATTCGATGTCACTGATGGTATGCACCGATACCCCGGAGAGTTCGGAGAGTCTCTTCTGGTCGACGCCCAGCCGCCGTCGACGTTGGCGAATCGTATTTCCGAGGTCTTCTGAATTCATTGTGATGAATATTGGGTGACATTAGGACGGGGGTCAAGGTATTGTGTGGGTTTGTTTTCGTTTTGATGAAAGTCGTGTGTCTTGTTTGGTGGGAGCTCCGGGAAATGATGGGATGTTTTCAGTTTGGTGAATATAAGTCGGAGGTGCGGATAACCCGGCCGGTTGGGAACAGAGGTAGTGTGGTCATGGGTCGGACCACAGGAGGTTCGTTCGCCTGTGCGTAGCCCCCACCGACCGTAGCGGAGCGAAGGGAGTTGGGGGTCGGAGGTGCATGTGGCCACCGGATCGCTGAAATCGGCGTGCGGACAACCCGAACGGTCGGGAACGAAATGGGGCCAGATATCGCTCCGTGGGAGCTAGGCCGCCGAGCCGGCGGCGGTCCGGAGATCGCTCCGTGGGAGCTAGGCCGCCGAGCCGGCAGCGCTCCGGAGATCGCGCCGCGGGCGCTGCCGGGCGGCTGGAGCTGCTTTCGCTCACCGAAACAGGTCTTATGATTGGCGGCGGAAATGCCAATGACGGGAAGGAAGCGATGACCGACGACAACACAACGCCGACGAAGCGATTTCAACGTGAGACTATCGAGTTGCACACCGAGCTGAGCGCCGATGAGGTGGTCGCCAGGCTGGAGGCGGCGGTGTCTGCCGAGCCGGGGGATGGGCAGACGGTGGGCGCGGGGCTCGACGGCAGTGTGTCGGGGCGGCGGGTCAAACTGGCGGCGGTGGAGCAGAACAAGGGTTGGGCGCCGATGCTGAAAGCGCGCATCGAGGAGACCGACGACGGGGCGGTGATTCGCGGGAGGTTCGGGGTGTCGATGTTCGCCTGGTTGTTCGGTCTTCTGTGGGTGGGCGCGGCGGGGTGGATGATCTACGCCGGGGTCGAGGCGGGGGCGGTGGACCACTTTATGGGGGCGGCGTTCATGATCGGCTGTGGAGTGCTGGTGGTGGTGCTGGGGCGGGCCAGCGGCAAGAAACACATCCCCCAGGTGCGTGAGCGGTTGGAGCAGGTCGTGGCACCGAGAAGGTAGGATCACCCCCGCGCAGGGGTGCCTTTACCGGGTACAGTCGGCTGTGATCTCGATATCAACGCCGACGATAGGATACCGGCATGCGACGCGACCGTGGCCCCCGAGCATTCTCGGGCGCGCTGTTCAGCGCCCGACATGAACAGCGATGGCGCCTTTGGCCCATCGGACGACGGAGGCGAAACCCAAAATAGTCGATTCGCCCATCGTACAATGGTGATGAAATCCGGACCGGTCGATGGGATGGCGGGGGCGCGAGGCGCCAGTAATGCCTTGTCACAGCGCGTAAACAGGGGCAAGATAGGCCAATCTGACCTGGAAGTTTTGCCGATTCTTGCCACCGAGTCGTGCCATGGAAGCTGACGAGCGTGTTGTAGAGCAACGCCCCTGGTTGTCGCAGTACGGCGATCATATCGAAGAGATTCTCGAGACGCCGTCTCATCCCAATCTGGTTGGTGCGGTCGTGGAGGCCGCCGAGAAGTTTTCGGAGGACACCGCGTTTACGACGGTGATGCCCAACGGGATGTATGGGTCGTTGACCTTTGAGCAGGTCGACGAGATGAGCGATGCCTTCGCGGTGTATCTCAGAAAGGTGCTGGGGCTTGAGGACGGCGACCGCGTGGCGCTGCAGATGCCGAATTGTCTCAGCTATCCGGTGTGTATGCTGGGAGTGCTAAAGGCGGGATGCGTGGTGGTGAACACCAACCCGCTTTATACGCCCCAGGAGATGGAGCATCAGTTCAACGACAGCGGGGCGCGTGCGGTGGTCGTGGTCGACCTGTTCGCCGACAAGCTCGAAGAGATTCTCGACGAGACGCCGATCGAACACATTGTCACCGTGCGGGTGCCCGAGTTTTTCCCGCCGGTGGTCAAGCAGATTACCTACTGGGTGATGAAGTACTGGAACCGACAGGTTCCGTCGCACAACCTGAAGGCCACGCGGCTTCCGAAGGCGCTCAAGAAGGGACGCCAGAAGCGCACCGACGGCAAGCCCGAAGAGTACTGGAAAGACAAAACCCACGACGATCTGGCGCTTCTGCAGTACACCGGCGGGACCACGGGGGTGGCGAAGGGCGCGATGCTGGCGCATGGCAATCTGCTGTGGAATCTCGCCCAGATCCGGGCGATGACCTCCAGCCATCTGAACGAAGGGGAGGAGGTGGTTTTAACGGCGCTGCCGCTTTATCACATCTTTGCCTGTGCGGTGAACTTTCTGACGATGTACCTGAAGGGGGCGCGCAATATTCTGGTGCCGAGCCCGCGGCCGATCCAACGGGTGCAGCGGGCGATGGAAAACTACGAGATTACCTGGTTGACCGGGGTGAACACGCTGTACAACGCGCTGATGAACGAGGAGTGGTTCGTCGCCTTTCCCCCGGAGTATATCAAGGCTGCGGTGGGAGGTGGTGCGGCGATGCACCATGCGGTGGTGGAGGCCTGGGAGGATCTGGTCGGCTGCCCGCTGATCGAGGGCTACGGGCTGACCGAGGCGTCGCCGGCGGTCTGTTTTCAGCCCCTGGAGGGGGAGCGGAAGCGAAATACCATCGGCATCCCGTTGCCGATGACGGACATCAAACTGGTCACCGAGGAGGGCGACGTCGCCGATGTGGGCGAGCGCGGTGAACTCTGTATCAAAGGCCCCCAGGTGATGCAGGGCTACTGGAACCGCGCCGACGAGACGGCCAACACGATCCGCGACGGGTGGTTGCACACCGGTGATGTGGCGATCATGGAGGCGGACGGCACTTTCCGGATCGTGGACCGCAAGAAGGACATGATTCTGGTCAGCGGATTCAACGTCTATCCCAACGAAATCGAGGATGTGCTGTCGAAGCACGACAAGGTGCACGAGGCGGCGGTCATCGGCGCTCCCAGCGCAAAGAGCGGCGAAGAGGTCTGGGCGTTCGTCGTCAAGCGCGATGAGTCGCTGAACCGCGAAGAGGTCGAACAACACTGCCGAGAACATCTGACGGGGTACAAACGCCCCAGACGCATCGAATTTCGAGAGGAGTTGCCGAAGACGGCGATCGGCAAGATTTTGCGTCGCGAGTTGCGCGACCAGGAACTGGGAGAATAGCCACCGATGCTCACCGAATTGGAAACGACGCTGCTCGGCGTGATGATGATCATCATCATGTTCGGGATGGGTTCGTCACTGACGTTCAAAGACTTCGCGATCGCCTTTCGCAAGCCCCAGGCCATCCTGGTGGGCATGCTCTGTCAGTACGGGCTGATGCCGCTGACGGCGTTCTTGCTGGCCACGGTGTTCGGGCTTCACCCCGCCTACATGATCGGGCTGATCCTGATGGGTTGTATGCCCGGGGGCACGACGAGCAACATCTTCGTGTACTTCAGCAAGGGCCGGTTGAGTCTGTCGATTTTGATGACCGTCTGTTCGACGCTGATGGCGGTGGTGATGGTGCCGGTGACGATGGCGCTGTACGGCGGGGGAATCGAGGGAGACTGGCAGGTGCCGCCGGACCAGGTGATCCAACTGCTGGTGGTGCTGATGGTGCCGACACTGATGGGGATGGTGCTTCGGCGCTACAACGCCAACATCGGCGCCGTGGTGGAGCTTTTGGGAGGAATCTTCGGGGTGGGAGTGATCATCTTTCTGCTCGCCTCCTGGGTACCCAGAAACTGGGAGCTGATGATGAACACTGTGCCCTCGATCTACGTGGTGTCCATCGGGCTGGGGCTGGTAGGGTTTGCGCTGGGCTATTTCCTGTCACGCGGGCTCAAGCTCAATCCGATTCGATCGCGCACGGTGTCGATGGAGACGGGGATTCAGAACGGACCGTTGGCCATTCTGATCGCAGCGATGGTGTTTACCGGTGACGATCAGGCCCACGTGATTTTGATTCCCATTCTGTACTCGATCTTCATTGTTTTGACGTCGACGATGCTGATGTTCTGGTATCGACGCATCACCACCCGCGAGGAGTTGGCGAGGGACAACCGCAAGATCGGTGAAGTTCGAAAGCAGTAGCTGTGTGCGAGGTGGTTGCTCATTGGGGGCGGCCAGCGCGTTGTGGTTCGGCTTCCGTGAACCATGTGGTCCGCGTTGTCACAATGAAGCCGCCCCCGTTGTGCTTACTGACGAGTGAAGGGGATGTCAGCCAGCGTGTCGGGGCGTACTTCGGGGTCGGTAGACTCGGCGAACGACATGTAGGCGACGGTGTCGTCATCGAGCTCGGTAATTCGGAGAATATCGTGGAATTCGGTTCCCTCCGGAAATTCGGTGAACTGTTCTCCTTCGATTATCTCCACCAGCCGCAGATCGATCTGTTTGGCGTCGACGGTTTCGCCGTCGAAGCTGACCTCAATTTCATCACCAACCAGGTAGCGATAACGTGCTTTGTAGACCACCTCGTCGGTCTCCGCGGAGTAGATTTCGTTGATCGCGTCGGCTCCGTCGACATCGAGTTCGACCCATTGTTCAAAGTCGCCCTCTTCAAACACCTCGGTGACCCATACTCCCTGGAACGGCTCGTAGGGTTCTCCGAAATCTTCATCCGGTTCACCGCAGCCAAAAAGTGCGATAGCGAGCATCAAGACAGTCAGCAGGGGCAGCAGGTAGATGGGGCGTTCGGGTTGAGACATGTGTCTGTCTTCCTCGTTCGAGACGTTTTGCGGGCTGATTTAGTTGACGTATGACGAGTAAAACCCAGATCGGCTGATGTCAATCGATTCGGGCCCTGGGTGGGGGGTGTGATCGGTTTCCGTCGGTCGCGGCTCCCTGGCCCCAGCCCCGGCCCTCGCCCGGGCCCGCCCTTCGCGGTTGTTTATTTTGGGGCCGCTTGATTGTGACGACGCAATAGCGGTCGTCTCCTGAGTTGTCAGAGCCCTGTGGGTTCATCCCACGCAGGGTAGCTGGTCAAAGCCATTCACCTGCGGCGCAAGGCACGCAGGGCTCTAAAAACCGTCAAACACCACTTTCTCGGCAATTCGCCCTGAATTCTCTTGCCGACGCGCAGCAACATCGGGCCGGGGCGAGGGACCGGACAAGGGCAAGGGCCGGCGCCGACCACGTTGAATTCTACAACCGATCAAGGTGGATCACACCCCTGGTTGCGGGGGGCTTGTGGGCTTGGGGCGAAAGAATGTTACCTTGGCTCCGTGTCTGGTTCTTCGTTCAAAGTCAGTGAGTTGGATGGCAACCATCAGGCGAAGGAACATCGGAAGTGAATCGGAAGTTGCAACTCGGAAATCCCATGATGTCGAGGTGGTTGGGGTATTCGCCACGTGTCAGCGAGGCACGAGGAGGCGCGAAGCGCCGGGGAGCGTCGGTCGTTGTATTCGTCGTGATTCTGACACTTCTGGTATTGGGAACAGTGTCCTGTGCCAAGAAGACGCCGGCCGATCGTCCTGTCGGCGAGCCTCGAGCCGATCGAATGGCGGACCCGATGGATCGGCGCATCGCCCATGCGGCGGTGGCACTTCGGTTTGATCCGAACAACAGCGGGGACGCGGGCTCGGTGTTCAAGGCGCTGGATCAGGGAGATGAAACGAACTCCTGGGGGGAGCAGTTGCTGGGAGGTGAAGAGCTCGCCGAACTGTTTGAAGAACCGGGGCAGTTCGAGGCGCTCGACACCGAACACCCGGTCTATCTGGCGGTGACACCGAAGGGGAACCCGCGGTTTACCAATGCGCTGGAGTTGTCTGCGATCCTGCCCGTGGAGGAGGACCCGGACTGGTTGCACAGCCGCGTGCTCGTTGGCGCCGGGCCGGGGGAGGCTGCCGAGTTGAAAGAGGAGCTGAAACCGCTGTTTGACGACGGATCGAAGCGCGACAGCACCTGGAAATTGCGCATCGATGGCGACCAGGTGATCGCCGACCGGCTCACCGCGTTGAGCCCCGGCACGGAACCGGACGCCAACGCCGGATTCGACGTGTTGGCAAAGCGCGCGAGGCTGGGGCGGCGCAGGGCATCGGCGGCGCGGGCGCAGTTTGCCTGGTCGGAGGCGCCGATGGCGATCTACGTGGACTACCGGCGCATCGGCACGGTGCTTGCTCAACTGGAGGCGGGGCTGCGACGACAGAAGCTCGCCGATGAGTTGGACAGCGACGCTGCAACGGGGCCCGTCGGGCTGTGGGCGCGTTGGGTTGCCGACAACAACGCCGCGTTCGAACCGTTCCGGCTGTTGAATCGCCGCGTGGGTGACTACGCCGACGTGACGGTTCAGCCGCGGTTCGATGGCGGCGAGATGGAAGCCCAGGTCGTCACGAGCCGCACCGAGCTGGGAGCGCGCAGCCACGAACTCAGCCAAAAACAGACGTTTTCGATCCCCGAACATCCCGAGGGCGCGACGGTGCTTCGCCTGGAGGCGACATCACCCACAGCGGGGGCGCGGCCTCGCCAGCGGGTCAACCGCTGGCTTCACGGCGGTGAACAAGCGCCGGGGTTTGACGGGCTGCTTGAGCGCTACACCGGTGTAGAGCCCTGGCTGATGTCACGCCGCCCCGGCGCTGTGCTGTCCTCGCTGGTCGACGCCCGTGATGCACAGCTTGTGCCGCGGGCGGTGCGGGTATCGGTGTACCCTCCGGACAAGCTGCAGGACGACAGCGCTGATGAGCAGTCCGTGCGCTATCCGGTCGTTATTTCTGCGGGGTTTGACCCGGCTGTCGACAACGAGAGGCTTCGTCGCCGGGTGCAGCAGCAGTTCGGCGATGACTTCGACTGGTATATCGACAGCGACGACGATGAGCTGACGCTGAGATTGGTGCGCCACGGCAGCGTCGAGGAGTGGTTGCCCGACGATGCGGCCCGATCAGCGCCGTCGGATCTGTCGCTTCGGGTCGACAGTTCGAAGGTGGTTGACTGGAGGGCCGATGACGGGCTGGAGGGGCTGAGGTTGATTCCGCCGGAGTTGTTTGCGTTGGCCCAGGGCGAGATTCAGCTTCACGCCGAGCATCATCCGGCGCACGCGAAGGTGAGTCTTACCAGCGATGATCGGCGCTCGAATATGACGGTGGACCGACAGTTGCCGGATGTTCCGGTGGTGGGCCACGACGTGCCGCCGAGTTGTGCGCTCGATGTGCAGTCGATGATCGCCCGGCTGGTTTCGGAGTATCACGCTACGCCGCGGGCCGATACGGATCGGATGCAGACGCTGTCGCGGCGCGGAGTGCTCATCGCCGACCGGGCCAGAGTGTGTGAGGCTGATTATCCGACGCTTCCACAGCTTTCGAGGCTTCTGGGGCGAAATCTGTGGCAGCTCGGTATTCGCGACGAGCGGGCGGGGCGGCTTCAGGAGGCCGCCGAGCAGTATCGACAGGGCTGCCAGTTCGGCGAGACGCTGGCGTGCCGCTACGGTTTGCGTGTCAGGCGGGCCGCACAGGTCGACACACCGGCGTCGTTTACGCAGGTGCGTGCCGGCCGGTCGACTGCCCCGCTCGGCGGTTTCGTCGCCGGTTATGTGACGGTCGACGAGCTGGAGCGGGTGTCAGTAGGCGACCGTACGCTGGGCTCGCTGCAGGAGCTGTCCGACGAGAAGCTACAGCAGCGGCTGGTCGAAGAGATCTCCGAGCGACCTCTGATCACGCCGCTGCGGCTGTTGGACGCGCATCCTCAGTGGCACACCCGCGCGAAGAATACGACGGGGCTGGTCGCTGACCCCGGGGTGGAGACGCGTCGGTTGCTCAGCTCGCTGACTGGTGCTGATCGGGACAACTCGATGGAGATGCAGGCGTACCTGGAGGTGTCCGACGAAGGTGCGTCCCAACGCCAGATCCGAACCGTGCTTCTGGAGGTTGGCACCGGCTCTGTGGGCTCCGTGCTTCGACGCCGTGACCGACGTCCGGTGGTACATCTAAAACCGGAGGGGATC
>SKMT01000640.1 GCA_007120915.1 Myxococcales bacterium
CACAACGTGCTTGCCCCCTGGCAATTTCCGGACCTGGGCAGGCTTCACCGGGCGTTGTCGGTGGGCCAGAAGGTTGAAGCAGAGGGGCTGCACGAACTGGTGCGCCAACAGGGTGAGGCGGCGGACTTTTTGAGGGATGAGACGGTGCGTGAGCTGTTGGAGGACGAGCAGTTGATGGATTGGGTGGAAGGGGATCATTACCCGATGACGCTGGCGGACCCGCGGGTGCGCGAGGTGCTCAACGACGAGTCGTTGAGCCGGAAGCTCGAGGAGGTAGACTGGCGCAAGCTGGAGGGGCGGGTTCAGCAGCAGATGGAGCAGTGAGGCGGGCACAAACCGAGGTGAATTAAGCGCCGCCGGGCGACAGCTCAGTCCAGCTCTCGCTCGGCGAGCTCGATGTAGTGCTGGGCCTGAGCGTTGTCGGGATCGTCGTCGAGCACCTGCTCCCAGATTTCGATGGCCCTGCTGGGTTCGCCCTCGCGGAAGTGGGCGCGGCCGAGCATCAGTTGGGCGTCCGTGTTGTTCGGGGCGTTCTGAAGCACCTGCTCGAAGTGATCGATGGCCCGGGGGCGATCGCCGTCGTTAAACGCCAGCTCTCCCAGCTCCATGTGTGCCTGAGGGTGGTTTGGACGCTGTTCAAGTACTGCTTCGAACTTCTGCTGTGCCTCGCTGTAGCGTCGCTCGTTGTGGGCGGTCTGGGCTTGTTGGAGAAGTTCGTCGACGTCTACATCGGGCTGATCGTCGTCGGGCTGAGCCTGATTGGATGGGCCGGTGGCAGACTCGGCGTCTTCGTCTTCGTCATCGTCGTCGGACTCGTCGGGTTGTTCGTCGCGTTGTTCGTCGCGTTGTTCGTCGTCAGCGTTCTCTTCGATGTCATCGCGTTGGCTGGCCAGGTATTCGTCCTGCACGTGCAGCGCCCACTCATGTTTCTCTTCGTCGTCGGGGTCCAGCTCGCTGGCGTGGCCTGAAAGGTCGCGGGCCATCAGAAGCTCGTCGTCTTCCTTGTGCACCTTGCTTTGATCGTAGGCGGCGTCGACGAAACGGTCACGAGCCTCTTCATAGACATCTTCATCGGCATAGCGCTCAAGCTCTTGAAGCGCTTCCAGGGCGCTGCGGTCGCGGGGAGCGATCAGTTCGCCCCGTTCCATTCCCTGTTCGAAGCGGTCCTCGATACGCTGCAACTCCGCTTCGGTCAGCTCCGGTTCGCCGACGTCGGCCTGATCGGTCTGAGCTGCGGGACTGTCGTCCAGCTCGTTTTCTTCTTCCGGGTCATAACTCTGGAAGAAGAAGTAGGCGCCGATCACGAAGACGATGCCGCCGACGACCAGTCCATACTCCAGGCCTTTTTCGATTAGATGGGATTTGCGTTTTTTCTCGCGCACGAAGTCCTGTTGCCAGGCGTCTTCGGCAGAATCGTCGAACCACACGTCGTCGGCGTCGTCTTCGGCGTCGCCGGCCGCTTCGACGAACCCGACGGCCATATCTCCGTCGTCGGTGTCATCAACGTCAGATGTCGGCTCATCGGGGTCGTCGGCGCTCTCTTCTGGCGCGCCTTGCTCATCGGCCGTTTCGCCGTCGTCATCGTCTGCGGAGTCATCAATGTCGGCGTCATCGTCGCCGGGTTGTTCGTCGTCTTCGGGGGATGCCATCAGTTCTTCGGCGATGACCACGGAGGGAGGGCCGTCATCGAGTTCGTCGGGCTCGTCGTCAGCTTCGGGCTCGTCGTCAGCTTCGGGCTCGTCGTCTGGCTCGACATCATCAGCATCATCAGCGTCGTCATCGTCGGCCCGTTGCTCCGGTGGTTCAGTCGGCTCGTCGCCGTCCGAATCGTCATCATCGCTGGAGTCCACGGAGTATTGCTCGCTGGTGACGTCGGGGTCGTCCTGTGGTTCGTGGGAAGCGTCGTCGTTCTCGTGTTCGGAGTCGGTGTCGGGCTCGCCGTCTGCATCCGGTGATTCGTCGTCTGCGCCGAATTCGCCGGCGGACATCTCCTCCACGGTGACCGCCCCCATCAGTTGGGTTCCTTTTTTCGGGGCTGGCTCATCGGTGTCTTCACCGTCGCCGGTGTCTCCGTCAGCACTGCTTCCTAGCCCGGGGATGGCGTCGGATTCGGCACCGTCGTCCGGATCGTCGACGATCACACGCTGCATGTGGCCGGGCTGGGTGTTGCCACTGGGGCCGTCCTCCGTTTCCGGGTCACCGGCGGGAGTGGGCATGCCCATCATCGTCTTCGCCCGGCGGCGGGATGTGGGCTGGGAGGTGTCGTCGGGCTCATCATCGCCGGGCTCATCATCGCCGGGTTCATCATCGCCGGGCTCATCATCATTGATGGTAGAGACGGGCTCGGTGATTCGCTGGTCGCCAAACACCGGTTCGTCGCGTTCTACAAGCTGGGGCGCCAGCGTATCAGGGTCTTCGTCGATCAGTGAGGAGAGGGCGTTGATGGCCGCCGCCGGCACATCGAACCGCTTTTCCGGGTCGGCGGCGATCATCATTCCCGCCAACTGTTCCAGGCTGTCGGGGGCGTCGTCGGGAAGCTCAAAATCGGCGGTGTCGCCGTTGAGTTCGGTGAGGTTTGTGTCGTCGTCGGCGACAGGACTGCCCAGCAGGTGCAGCATCATCGCACCGGCGGTGTAGACCGCAGCGGTACTGGCGTCGACATCGTCCGGCTCCTCGGTGAGCCACTCCGGGGCGATGAACGCAGGGTAGATGGGGATGGCGTCGCGAGGGGTGTCTTCGTCGTATCGGGGCAGAGGAAATGCGATCAGGCCCAGCGCCCAGTCACCGATGCGCAGCGCCGCGTCGGGATCCTCAAAGTAGATGCTTCGGGGATGCACCGCGCGGTGGGGAATCTGCTGTTCGGCCAGCCACTCCAGGGTGCGAGCCAGACGAATCGTGACCTTCAACGCTCGCTGCCACGACAGTGCTCCATTGCGGTCGATCCAGCGATGCAGTGAATCGGCCTCCGGGGCTTCTTCGACGATGAAGCTGGGGGTGGAGTTGGTTTCCAGCGAATGGACTGTCAGAAGTTGCCGGGGAAGAGCAGTGGGCAACTCCGAGAGCCGCTCCCACACTTCTTCACGGCGACTGTTGCCGAACTGGCGATGAAATACGGTGACCTGAACGGCGGTATTGTCGGTGAGCAATCGCCCGCGGTAGCGCTCGCCGAGGTGATCGGCGTAGCGGAAGGACTCCAGGTTTACGATCCCGTCAAGCGACGAGCCTGTCAGTCGGCCGGGCTGATGATCGCCTTCGGTAACGAGTCGGGTACCGTCGTGGGGACAGAACGCCACGTCCTCGTCGAATGTGCTATGGCAACTGGGGCAATGCTTCACGAAATAATCCTTGCAACTCGGAACGCGAACCGCGCGTATCCTACAGTGCAACGCTTTCGACGCCAAGTGGGGTGCCATCTGAGGTCGTGGGGTCTGGGGCCGTGGGGTTCGGCGGTGCACAGTACCACCGGAAGTGGTCGCGGGCGTTTTGTTCCCCCCGTAGTGGCGTCGAAATTTGTCGTTGACGATCGGCTCGCTGCTCGGTGAATGCAGCGGGCTGTTGAATCGCCCGGTGGTACTGCCCTATAAGTTGCCGGCCCGCGCGTCGGTTTTGCATTTTCGAAGGTAGGTGAACATTGGGTGATAACGACAAATTAACGAAGCAAATGATTCGGGATCTCAGCTCGCGGCTAACCGGCGAGCAGCGCCGGTATCTGCGAGGGTTGGCCCACGATCTGAACCCGGTGGTGTTGGTGGGCCAGCGCGGCATCAGCGACAACCTCATCGAGAACGTGGAGGCGGCGCTTCTGGCCCATGAACTGATCAAAGTGAAGGTGCACGGAGGAGATGAAATCGCCGCCGTCGCACAGACGCTGCGCGAACGAACAGGAGCACAAATCGCCCAGCACATCGGGCACATTCTGGTGCTGTACAAACCGCATCCGGAAGACCCGGAAATCAAACTGCCGACGTGATCTTCGGTGGTCGTAACCGTCGATTCGGCCGCGGCCGCCCGTCCAGGAGCAATCCCATGATTCTACAGATCAACGAGGAACATCCGCAGCCGCGGCGTATCGACCGCATCTGTGAGACCCTCAGCTCCGGGGGGCTGGTCGCCTACCCGACGGACACGGTCTACGGCATCGGCTGTGACATCTACAACAAGCAGGCCGTCGAGCAGCTTCAGCGGTTGGTCAAAGAGATCAAAGGGGAGGCCGAAACCAGCCCGCTGTCGTTTATCTGCCAGGATTTGAGCAACATCGCCGAGTATGCCTACGTGGGCGATCACGCCTACCGGACGCTGCGGCGGATGTTGCCCGGGCCCTACACCTTCGTGCTGGAGGCGACGAAGCTGGTGCCCACGGTGATGCGCAACAAACGAAAGACGGTGGGAATCCGAGTGCCGGATCATCCGATTCCCCACGCGATTGTCGATCGGCTGGGCAACCCGGTGGCCAACACCAGCGCCACCGATCGCGATGGAGAGCTGATCCCGGATCCCTGGACTATCGACGATTTGTACGGGCACGCCGTCGATCTGATCGTCGATGGCGGCTACGTCTTCCCGGAGCCGTCAACGGTCATCGACTTCTCGCAGGACTACCCACAATTGTTGCGCCAGGGCAAAGGCGAGATCGGCGATTTGGAGTACGTGGAGTTGATCTGACCGCTGGAAACACTTCAGGCGCTGTCGTTTTGCCGTCAGGAGGCGCTTTCTCCACCGTGGGAGTGTAGGTGCTGGGCGCTTGGCACTGGGCGCTCGGGTCCGGTGCGAATCCGCGGGGCTGATGAAAAGTTGGCGGTGGCCTCAAACGTTCCTAAAGGGGGCTGACCAGCGCCTGTAGATCGTGGTTGGTTTGAAGCCGGTTTCCGTAGGCGCGCGCCTCGTCTTCGTCGGGAAATTTGCCGATCTGCACCAGGTAGATCTTGTCGCCGTCGGGCCCGGCGGTGGTCACGAGCATCGGGTTCAGATCCAGTGTTTCGAGCCGATCCATCTCGGTGCGGGCCTGCTCCATGGTGGAGTGAGTGGCCACACGCAGCGTGTAGCGGGCGGCGCCGGTGGGATCACCTTCTTCGACGCCGTCTTCTTTGTCGGCGACGACGTCATCAGCGGGGTCTTCATCGGCGGGATCGTCTTGCGGTTTTGTCGGCTCACTATCGTCCCGTTGATCCGCCGCGTCGCCGCCCGGTTCGTCGTCAGCGGTGGTTAACGCCTCGTAGAACGAGAACAGTTCTGCGCCCACCGCATCATCGGCGACGACGTCATCATCATCGTCTTTCTCAGCGTCGGGGGCCGCCGCCTCGGTGGCGACCGCCGGGGGTAGCTCGTGCTCGATGAGCATTCGCTGGCCCAGGATCAGCCCCACGCTGAAGATCACGGCGGCGACGGCGGTCCACACAAACAGCCGGATGACTCTCGAGGAGTTTCGCTGTGGTTGAATGTTGGCCATGGCAGCTTCTGTCGCGTTGTGCGTTGCCGTGATCGCTACGTCGAAAATTACGGTAGCACAACCGCGGTGGGCTACAAGATTTTTCACTGCACCGAAGCCAGGGCGTTCAGGCAGTGCGTCGCTCTTCTTTGAGCCCATACAGCCATAGAGGCGGTGCGTCGGGATCGATGGTCAGCGTGCAGCCGACGGGGAACTCAAAGCTGATGTGGGGGCCGTCGACAAACACTGTTCCTTCGCGCATCCGGGAGATCACCTCCAACCCGTCGTCGAAGGGATGGATGCCTTTGAGAAATCGGTACCCCCCCTCGCGCGGTGGGAAAGGCTCTCGCACCAGGTACTGGAGGTGATCGCTGTCGAAGGGAAGCACCAGCCCACCGGCCGATCGGATCGCGGCGGTAGAGCCGGCGGGGGTGGAGATCCAGACGCCGCTGGATTTCTGTTCTTCTGCCGGATGGGGCCCGACCTTCAGAAAGTAGCTCGACACGGCCGCCGGGTTCTGATGGCTGATCAAAATGTCGTTGAGCACCGGCGGGCCCACCCGGTTGCCATCGAGCGCGACGTGAAATCGATCCAGTTCGACCGGGTCCCATTCGTCATCGACGATTTTTTCGATGATCCGGGGAAAGTCATAAGCAGTGCCCGCCGAGAAATATCCCATACTCAGCTCCGGATCGGAGTTGACGGCCACCAGGGGGGTGGTGCCGATGCGGTGGGACAGATCGAGTACGGTGCCGTCGCCGCCAAGCGCGATCACCAGATCGAAGCCGTCGGCGTCGGCGACATCGCCGCGGTACTCCAGCTCGTAATCCAGCCCCAGATCGTCGAGGTGAACCTTCAGCTCGGCGAGGCTGCGGCGGTGGTTGTCGTGGGACTTCTTCAGGTTCTGGACGCTGATATGCCCCTGGTCGAGAAGCCCTTCGATGGTGGGGTCTTGCTGTTCGACCACCAGTTGCTGGTAGCGGCTCTTTTTGTAGGCCACCAGAAGTCGGGGAGACTGCGTCATCGCTGCGAACCTGTGAAGCCCGAAGGGGTTGCCGAGAACGAATCGGGTTATAGACTTTCGCCATCGATGCTGGCAAGCGGCTCAGCCCTTGCGCCCAGGGCAATCGCATGTGAACAGCTCCGTTTCGAATTGAGTAACCCCCCTCGACTGTGGGTGGAACGTCGGGTGCTGATCAAAAGGGTGCGATTGCCGAAGACAGAAAACAGAGGACAGAGGACAGATTTTTGCATCCACCGCCAGCGTCAGATTCCGGGGGGTATACCAACACACAATTTGCGTCTGGGAGTAAACACAACCATACCCCAACGAGGCGTGAGAAGAGACGTAAGACGAAAGAGTTCAATTGCTGTGACCACTCCTGTCTGAAGCTGAAGTGTATTGGGGTTTGTCTGCCTTCTGTCTTCTGTCTTCTGTCTTCGGCAATCGCGGCGGTTATTATCACAAATTCGACGGTATACTGCCCGGTAGGTGGTCTGTGATTGCGGAGGCCAGGGAAATGCGATTGCCCTTCCCTTGCGCCGCAGCCTGCTGCATGCTAGCTAGCTTGCGTTACCGGCTTGTGAGCGAGTACTCACCGACATTAACGAGGAGTTTTTTATGGCTCAAGATAGCGCACGAGAAATTTTCGAAGAAGTTCTTCCGGCGAAGCTCGAAGAGAACCCGGATGCCGCCAAGTCCACGGACGCCATCTATGTGTTCAACCTGACCGGCGACGACGGTGGAACCTGGACGCTGAACTTCAAGAAGGACGACGACTTCATCAGCGAAGGTGACTCGGAAGATTCCGAATGCACGGTCACCATGAGCGACAGTGACTTCGTGGACATGTGGAACGGGGATCTGAACCCGGCTCAGGCGTTCATGATGAACAAGATCAGCATCGAAGGGAACATGGGTCTGGCGATGAAGCTGCAGAACTTCATCGGTTGATTCGTTCTGTTTCGATCACGGTACCAAGAGCGTGTCGGCAGTGTTGCCGGCACGCTTTTTTGGTTGCTGCCGTCCTAAACGAACGGAAATTTAACTGAAACGTACGTCTCGCCGGCTGAAAGCGCCATCTTTCAGTCGCTCCTCGCTTGAGGTACCGCAATGGGTACATCTGCACTCGGATCAACTTGAAATCTAGCGTTGTCATCTCGCCGGTGCCGCATTTCAGTTAAATTTCCGTCCGTTTAGCGGCGGCGAATCTCTCAGGGAGTGAACAATGGATATCCCACAGTTGATGGAAGGTGTACGCGTCGTCGACCTGACTCGGCTTTTGCCCGGCCCCTTCGCCACGCTTCTGCTGGCGGATATGGGCGCGGAGGTGGTGAAAGTAGAGGACCCGATGAAGGGCGACTACGCGCGGTATTATCCGCCGCTCAACGGCGCGAACAGCGCCTTTTTCGAGAGTCTGAACCGCAACAAGCAGGCGGTGACGCTGAATCTGAAACACGAAGCCGGTGTCGAGCTGTTTGAGCGGCTTCTGGAGGACGCCGACGTGCTGGTGGAGAGCTTCCGGCCCGGCGTGCTCGATCGGCTGGGTGTGGGCCCCGAGCGGCTTCGCCAAGACTACCCGGAGCTGATCATCTGCTCGATCACGGGCTACGGGCAGACGGGGGCGAAGAAAGACGACGCCGGCCACGACGCGAATTACCTGGCGTTGTCCGGCGTGTTGGAGCGCAATGGCCGACGCGGTGAGCCACCGCACGTTCCGGGGTTCCAGCTCGCCGATCTGGGCGGGGGCGCGCTGTATGCGGCGCTGGGGATTTCGGCGGCGCTGTTTCGGCGCGAGCGCACCGGCGAGGGAACCCACCTGGACATCTCGATGACCGAGGGGGCGCTGTCATTTCTGAGCACCGTCATCGCTCGCAGCGGTGCCGGGGAAGTCGAAGAACGAGGCGACGGGATGCTCACCGGCGGGCTTCCCAGCTACCGGGTCTATCCCACTGCCGACGGACGATTTTTGGCGGTGGCGGCGCTGGAGCCGAAGTTCTGGGATCCCTTCGTCGAAGCCATCGGCTGCGAGGATCTGACCGGCAAGGGGATGCTCGGTGGCGAGGAGGGCGACAAGGTGGCGAACCGACTCGCCGGGGTCATCGAGAGTAAGCCGCTCGAACACTGGGAAGGCGTGCTCGACGAGCTGGACGTGTGTGTGGAGCCCGTGCTGGAACTCGACGAGGTGCTGCAGCACCAGTTGCACGAAAGCAGGCAGGTGTTCTTCGAGTTGCAGGGGCTAACGCATGTGCGAACGCCGCTGACTCCACGCGACCGAGAGCACACCCCGGCGCCGCAGCAGGGTGCCGACAACGAGAAGGTCTACGAGCAGTTGGGTGTAGACGCCTCCGAACTTGCGAAGCTAAAAGAGGATGGGGTGGTTTGACGTCACCGCTGCGTTGCGATGACAGCCCCGCTTCGTCGCTATGCTCCTCGCGGGGCCTGGGGATGTCATCGGCTCCAACGGCCTAACCGAGCCCGAACCCGAGCCCGAGACCGAGACCGAGATCGAGCCCGAGCCCGAGTCCGAGATCGAGTCCGAGTCCGAGCTGGGCGGTCACCGCTGCGGTACGCGGTCGATCAGGAATGCCGGGCGGTGGATGTCGGGGATGACCGTGGTGTCGGCGCCTTCCAGCGGTGGAATGTGTTCGGCGGGATAGACGGTGAAACGGCCCGCCGAGATCGGTGGGATGGGGCGGATGGCCACCTGAGCGTTGTCGGGGTTGGAGGTGGTGGCGATGTCGTCGAGCAGGCCCATGCGCTCGTACAGCTCGATGTGGCGTTGCCAGCCGCCGGTGTACAGCCGGTTGTTGCGGTCGGCGCCGGAGGTTTCGATCAGTTTGCGGGGCAGAATCTTTTCGCGCAGCGGCATATCGCCGCCGGCGCTCCAGCCGGTGATCCGGGCGGTCATGGGGCTTCGGAACGTCTCCGGAGATTCGACGGCGCGGGGGGCTTCAACGAGAATGCTCACCCCGGCGAGCAGGAATGCCACGATGGCGATCTGACGCACTTTCTTCGACGGGGCATCCCGCCCCAGTGCATGGGTGAAGAACCGGCATGTCACCAGGGCGGCGATGGGCACGC
>SKMT01000145.1 GCA_007120915.1 Myxococcales bacterium
ATTGGGCGTGAGCGAAGAACAAGAGCAGACATTTCCAATCATCCGCCTCACCGGCCTGATCGCCGGGCCCGTCATCTTCGCGCTGGTGATGCTCAGCCCCGGCGTCGAAGGTCTCTCCTCCGAGGCCCAGGCCGCCGCCGCGATCACCTTGCTGATGGCCATCTGGTGGGTCACCGAGGCGATCCCGATCTATGCCACCGCCCTGGTACCGGTGGTGCTGTTTCCCCTCACCGGCGTACTCCCCGTCGGCGAGACGACCCGCAACTATGGCCACGAGCTGATCTTCTTGTTCCTCGGCGGGTTTCTGATCGCCATCGCCATCCAGAAGTGGGATCTACACCGGCGCATAGCACTCAAAATCGTCGGGTTGTTCGGCACCGACCCCACCCGGCTGGTTCTGGGGTTTATGGTGGCCACCGGCTTTCTGTCGATGTGGATCTCCAACACCGCCGCCGCGCTGATGATGGTGCCCATCGGCCTGGCGCTGATCACCCAGCTTACGGACCTTCTCGAACAGCAACAAAGCGACATCGACACCTCACCGGGCCACTTTCCCTTCGGGATGGCGCTGATGCTGGGCATCGCCTACTCCGCCTCCGTCGGCGGGCTGGCCACGATTATCGGCAGCCCACCCAACGCCATCTTCGTCGGTTACGTCTCCCAGATTCACGACGTGGAGATCACCTTCGTGCAGTGGATGATGTACGGGCTGCCGTTGAGCATCGTCGGCATCGTCGGGGTGTGGTGGTATCTCACCCGGGTCGCCCACCCGGTGGAGCTGGTCGGATTTGACGGGCTGGACGAAGTCATCGTCGAACAGCGGGAGCAATTGGGTCGGCTGGACGGCCCGGAGCTGAAGGTGCTGATCATCTTCGTGGTCGTCGCCGCGCTCTGGATTATCCGCGGGGTCTTCTCGCCCTGGCTCGCCGATCTGGGGCTGGGCGGGCTCAACGACACCACCATCGCCATCTTCGGCGCACTTCTGATGTTTCTGGTGCCCGCCCACCTGGAGAAGCGCCAGTTCTTGCTCGACTGGGACGACACCAGGGAGGTGCCCTGGGGGATCTTGATCCTGTTCGGCGGCGGGCTGGCGCTGGCGGCGGGCATCGAAAACAGCGGGCTGGCAGACTGGCTCGCCGAGCAGTTGCATGGGCTGGAGGCCGCCCCGGTGTTGCTGGTACTCGCCGCAGTGGCACTGCTGGTGATCTTTTTGACGGAGGTGACCTCCAACACCGCCACCGCTTCGATCTTTGTGCCCGTCGTCGCCGTCGTCGCCGTCGTCGTCGGCGTGCACCCCTGGGTGCTGATGGTCACCGTGGTCACCGCCGCCTCCTGTGCGTTCATGCTGCCGATTGCCACCCCGCCCAACGCCGTGGTCTTCGCCTCCAAATACGTCACCATGCGCAACATGATGCGCGCCGGTATCTGGCTGAACCTGACATTCGTGGCCATCATCGCCGTCGCCGCCTATTTCTGGCTGCCCGTTGTCTGGGGGGTGTAGCTCGACATTCGGCTGCTGGAGTCCACGTTGTGAGTACAACGCCGTGAGGAATGCAGCCTACGACGGTCATGGATGACATCTCTGGGGGAGACTGATGAGACAGCGCAGACAACTGCGCACGTCGTCGTGGTTCAACTCGAAGCGCACGCCCCCCGAAACGCCACCGGCTGCGCCCGGTCGAACACCTCCGGATCTGCCTCCAACTCCACAGTCGCATTCGATCCGATCAATACTGGCCACCGGTCGTCATCTCGCCACCGCTCACCCACTGTCGGGTGCACCGCAGCGATCCAGCAGTTCGAGGTCACCGCCGGTGGGTGAATGGTCACCTGTCGGCGCCTGCCGTTGTGTCTCCAGCGAACCGGTGGTCGTCCAGGTAACGAACAGACTGGACGACATCATCAGCACCGCCGCAACCACCGGATGTAACAGGCCGGCGGCGGCAACAGCGATGCCAACGACGTTGTAGACGGTGGCGAAGCCGAGGTTGAACCGCACCACCGAAAACGCCTGACGAGCGGCATCGATGGCATCGGGAATGGCCTCCAGATGTTCCCCGCACCAGCGCAGATCGCCGACGCCGGCGGCCAACTGGGCCCCGCCGTCGACATCGATGGCCACGTCGGCGGTGGCCATCGCCGCCGCATCATTGACTCCATCACCGACGAACAACACAGTGCGTCCCTGCTGTTGGAGACGGCGTACCTGATCGCGTTTTTGGACCGGAGTCATCCGGGCGTGGACCCAATCTACGTCGAAGGGCTCGGTGCGCTCGACGGCATCACCGGTCATCAGTCCCACCTCCAGCCCCATCTCGTCGAGCCGCTCAAGCCCCCGCTGCACGCGGCGGCGAACCTGCTCGTCGACCACCGCCACCGCCGCGATCCGATCGTCGACCACCACCGCCACCACACGGGCACACGACGCCACAATGGCCCGCCGTTTCAACCGCTCCAGCCGCCAAAACTCCCGATCATCGAGCTCGTCGACCAGCTCGGTGCTGCCGATGCGCAACCGGTAGGTCGCCCCGACAGTGCGAACCGTCGCCTCTATGCCCAACCCCGCGATCAGGCGCGTCGATTCGACCATCATCTCCGGCTCACAGCGCTTCGAACACAGGTCGCTGTCCAGCGTCTGCAGCGCCCGGGCGACCGGGTGGTCGATCTGCTCTTCGACGGCGACGACAAGCCGGCGCAACAGCGGCTCTTTGACATCCCCGTCGTCGTCGATCACAAAGTCGACAAGCCCCGGCGCCGGTTCGGTCAGCGTCCCCGTCTTGTCAAACACCACGGTATCGACCCGGGACATCGTCTCGACGCACTGACCGTGGGCCGGGACCATCCCCCGGGCGGCCCACTTGCCCATGGTCATCCACACCGCCAGGGGCACCGCGAAGCCCAGGGCACAGGGACAGGCGACCAGAAGCACCGCCAGGGCATAAAACAGCCCCGTGGTCCAGTCCACGGCAACCGTCCAGGCTGCGAATGTCACCGCCGTGGTCATCAGCACCAGGGGCACGAACCAACGGATGGTCTTTCGGGCCTGACGCTGCCAGCGCGACGGGCGCTTCCAGGCGTGGTGCACGGAATCGACGACCTCGTCGATGACCCGGCTGCCGGCGGTGGCGGTCGCCTCGATCTCGAGGGTTCCATCGACGCTGTAGGAACCGGCGAAGACACCGTCGCCGCTGCGGCGAGCAGTAGCAAAAGTCTCGCCCGTGATCTCCGTGTCTCGCACCAGGGCCACTCCCCGATGGACGGTCCCGTCGACGACAATCCTATCTCCGGGGCCGACGACAATCCGGTCTCCGACTTCGAGCCGGCTTGACGCCACCGTCTCCAGCCGACCGTTGTCGTCCCGTCGTCTCACCAGGGTGTCATCGGCCGCGAAACAGCGGGCGGCGTCAACGGCACGGCGCTGGTTGACCGTGCCCACCCGTCGCCCGATCCCGTGGATGACCAGCAGAATCGCGGCGACTTCGAAGTACACCGCCCCGGCTCCGGTGGCGATCGACACCATCGACGCGCCCACGGCGGCGACCACGGCGATCAGAAAGAACATATCGAAGTTGATCCGCCACCTTTTCAGCCCCTGCCAGGCTCCCTTCGCCAGAGGCCAGCCCAGCAGCTCAAACACGATGACCACACTGGCGAACAGCACGATGTAGATGAACAGGGTGATGTTGTCGGCGGCCTCGACGCTGCTGATGGCCAGGCCCACGGTCATGGTGTTGCCCGCCAGCAACAACCCGGCGCCGATCTTCCAGATCGCCGGTTCTTCGCCCCGGTCCGGGCCGTCGGGGCCCGCGGAGATATCGGCAGGCGATCCGTTGTCGGCCCTATTGCAACAGGCGCCCATCGCTCACTCCTGGTCTTCGAACGCCGGATCGGCGTCGGCGTCGCCCAGCTCGTCGGTGTCGATGTCGGCGAAGAACTCCTCCAGTTGAGCCTCCGTCCAGGGTTCGTCGCGCTCTTCGGTCAGCGCACGGACTTCGGCGACCAGTGACTCCTCCACCGGATCGGCGTCGTTGCCCCAGGACTGGCGGATGTAGGTCAGCACCGCCGCCATCTCCTGATCCGAATAGTGGTCGTGAGGCGGCATCAAATCGTCGTATTCCACTCCCTGGACCTCGATGGGGCCTTCCAGTCCATCCACCACCAGCGCCACCAGGGGGGCGGGGTCGCCGAGCACGGTCTGGTTGTCGACCAGCGGGGGAAATGTGCCCTCGATGCCGGTGCCGTCGGCCTGGTGGCAGGCCGTACACTCACCGTACATCTGCTCGCCCAGCACCATCGGATCGATCTCCTCCGGCTGTGGCTCCACCTCCTCCGGTGCAACCGCCTGCTCATCGAGGGGGATGATGTCGATGACGTCGGGGCTGAACGCACCGCTGTACGCCCCCAGATACCACCCGCCCCAGCCGACCAGGGCCATAAACAGCATCACCAGCCACACCGAGATCGGCTCGAAGCCGTCGCGGGGCCGCTCGTGCTCCCGCATCACCGGGTCGTGCAACTCGTGGATGTCGTCCCATCGCCCCTCCTCCGGTTCGGCCCCCAGCGGGGCTTCCTGCTGCAGAGGGGGCTCTTCACCGTTGGTGTTGTCGCCGTTGGAATTGCCGGAGTTGTCGGCCATCTCACCGCTCGTCGTCGATGGGATAGGAGTGATCCAGGCTCAGCAGGTAGTCCACCAGCGCCTCGGCGCGGTCGGTGGGCACCCACCAGTAGTCCGGGTCGTCGAATTCATCGGGCAGATCGAGGGCGTCTTCCGGAGGGTCGCCGCCGTCGCGGGGAACCCGGTCGTACAGAAACCGATAGGGGGGCATGATCGAACCCGGAGAGGTGGTCTCCGGATCGAACAGATGGAGGTGATGCCAGGTGCGCGACGGCTGGCGCACGGCGATGTTCGCCAGGTCGGGGCCGGTGCGCATCGTTCCCAGCAGATGAGGCTGGTCGTGGATGTGATCGACGGGGTGGGTCTGCCGGTCGCCCCAGCCCCGGGCCTGATCGACGCCGAATCCCTCGGGGCGCACCTGCTGGGTGTGGCAGTAGATACAGCCCAACTCACTGTAGATCTGACGGCCCTCGGCGACCGATCCGGCCGGCTGCTGAGGCTGCATCGTTCCGTCCGGAGCCTCCACCGGCTCCAGCGGATCGAGCTGCCATTCCGGGATCACCACCAGGCCCACGTAGGAACTGGCGACGGTCAACAATACGCCGGCCAACAGCACGAAGGTGCGATTCATGGCGACTCCCCCTGCTGGGCGTCTCCAGCCCCGTCATCGGCAACGTCGCCGTCGTCCGGGCGCTCGGTCAGTGGCTGACGGGCCGGAAACTGCGTCGGCCCCTGCGCGTCGGCCTGCCCGCCGCGCCACATCTTCCAGAGCAGTATCGCAAACGCGACGTGGCCCACGGTCATCAAAATCCCGGCGAAACTGCGGGACCACAAAAAGGGGATCAGGTAGTCGACGATCGCCAGAAAATCGACGGTGTCGTGGTTCATCATCTCCCCCTGGCGCCATCCTCCCCAGCTTAGCCCGGTGAAGTACAAGAAGATCCCGGTGCCGGTGCACCAGAAATGCACCCGGATCAACGTCGCCGACGGCCATTCCCGCCCCAACAGCCGGGGCAGCATGTAGTAGATCGCCCCGAACATCGCCATCGTGAAGAAGGCGTACATCCCCAGGTGGGCATGAGCGACGGTGTAGTGGGTGAAGTGGGTGGTCTCGTTGACGTTGCGAAGAGCCATCAGCGATCCCTGGACGCTCACCAGGGTGTAGCTCATGGCCCCGAAGACGATAAACCGGAGGGTGGGACTGAATTTGAGCTTCTCGAAATGGCCCACCATCGTCATGTGGTGATTGATCGCCACGGTGATCACGGGGATGAACATCATCATACTCGCCACCGTGCCCACCGTGGTCAGCCACACCGGCAGCGGTCCCCCGATCAGATGATGGGTGCCCGCCCAGTTGTAAAACAGCGCCAACGTCCAAAACCCCAGAAGCGACAGATAGTAGCTGTGGATCGGCCGGCCCAGCACCTTGGGGATGAAGTAGTACGCCGCCGCCAGCCCGATGGGGGTAAACCAGATGCCCAGCACGTTGTGGGCAAACCACCAGTTCGCAGTACCCTGGGCGACCCCGGTGGCCATTCCGAGATGAATCATCAGATTGGCCAGCACGTACAGAATCGGAAACCAGAACACCGCCCCGAACAGATACCACTGGGACACGAAGATGTGGTGTTTGGTGCGCCGGCGAAACAGATCCAGCGACACTGCCATCACCCCCACAAATCCCACTCCCAGCAAGGCGGCGGTCCAGACCGGAAACTCCAGCCACTCCACGCTGTTGAAGTGAGTGGTCAACAGGGCGATGGTCCCTGCGGCCACCGCCAGGTTCCACAGAATCCCCACGGCGTACAGCAGCCGGTGAAATCGCAGTGGCGCCCGGCAAAGCCGCGCCTGAAGCCACAACAACACCCCCATCCCCGCCAGCGACGACCACCCGTAGATCACCGTGTTCAGATGGGCGGGGCGGACCCGCCCGAAGGTCAACGGCTCCCAGTCGGCGAGAAACTCCGGGGAGTGCATCTTCACCGAGGCCACAATCGCCAGCACTGTGCCCACCAGCAACCAGACGACGGCGGTGAGCACGAAAAACAGCACCGGTCCTCGGCACGACTCGTCGATGCGAGCCCGGCGAATCACATCCCGGTCTCTCGGAGGTTCAGACAGGTCGCCGTCGGGATGGCCCGATACGTCGACCGTCTCACTCATTGCTCTCCTCCCTGCGGCTCAGGTAACCGTCGGGGCCTTCGCCGGGGAAAAAGTCGGTCATCTCCCCCATTGGCTCTTCGTCATCGAAGATCGAGCGGCCCGCCTCCTCGACGTTGCTCATATGCCCCCGGTCGACCGCCCAGCTCAGCGCCCAGATCACACTGATGCCGAAGATAATCCAGGTCCCCCAGATCAACAGATAGATCAGATTCATATGCGGTGGCTCCTCGTGCCCAACAGGATCAGATCTGTGCCGGACTCCCCGAGGGGAGTCGACGCCGATTTGGTCTCCCGGCGCCTCCGCCTACTTTTGGACAAACCCAACCGGCACGAAGGAGTGCACCATGGTGAACGAACATCGTGAGCACCAACGCGACGCTGACAAGCCGGCGTTTCCGCTGTGGGCCACCGTCAGTTGGACGCTGGCGGCGCTGGCACTGCTGGTTCTGGTGGTGGGACTGACGGGGCTGGCGCCGATCCCCCACTTCCCACTGGTGGCGTTCGGGCTGTTCGTGCTGGCGGTGTTCGCCCGCTTTCGCAACGACCTGCTGTTTCGCCGCCGCCAGACCGCCGAGTAGCGCTCCCGATACGTTTCACGATGAAACACCAGAATTCACCATCCGCAACAGATTGCGGGGAATTCCCTCCTCTCTCCCCCTGTTTTCGACGGCGAATCCCGGTGGCCCGTCTCTTGCAACACCACAGATACCGACAGCGCATTGACCATTCTTCAACGACCAGCGACTACCATGGACACTCTAGTTCACATCGGAACCATCATCGCCGTCGTCGGCTTCTTTGGATTCATCATCGCCTCCAGCCTCGGCTTCGTCGGCGGGCCCGACGACGACGAATTGGCCGAAGCCATCGAGCTGATGGCCGAAGACGACGCCAAACTCGTCGATGTGCGAACACAGAGCGAGTACATCGACAACGGCTTCCCAGAAGCCAGCAACGTCCCGCTGCAGCAGCTCGAACAGCGACTCGACGAGCTGGGCGACCCCTCCGAACCGGTGGTGGTGTACTGCCGAAGCGGAAACCGCAGCGCTCAGGCCGCCGAGCTTCTGGAGCAAAACGGGTTCGACGACATCTACGATCTGGGCGCCCACCGTACCGCCGAAAAGGCCGTCGAAGAGGCCCGAAAAGCCGAATAACCCACAACACCCCCGGGACATGCCCCGGGGCGCAGATTGTACGTTGTCGCGATGCTCCAACGTATTGGCAGCCGGGGCTCACGCCGCCGGACTGCCTTGCGCTTCGATGTGGCACGAAGTTTCCACAACTCACGACCCCACGACCCCACGACGCCCATGCCTGACCCCACAGATCCCGGAGCATTCTGGGACGAAAAATTCGACCGCCCCGACTACCGCTACGGCACCGAACCCAACCAGTTCGTCGCCGACGCGCTGCCCGAGCTGATCGACACCGGCCAGCAGGTGTTGTGCGTAGGTGACGGCGAGGGCCGAAACGGCGTCTGGTGCGCCCGCCAGGGCTACCAGACCACCTCCCTTGAGCCATCGGCGGTGGGCATCGAAAAGATCGAGGCCCTCGCCGACGAACACCGCGTGCAGATAACAACGATCCACGACCGGATGCCCTCCGACCGGGTCGACGACGAAGCCTTCGACGCCGTGGTGCTGACCTTCGTGCACGCCCCCGAACCGACGCGAAAACAGATCCACCGCGCCTCGGTTGCAGCACTGAAACCGGGGGGCGTCATCGTTCTGGAGGGGTTTACCCTCGACCAGCGGCGCAACGACCGCACCAGCGGCGGACCCCCCAACATCGACCTGATGTTCACCGAGCAGATACTGCGCGATGACTTCGACGGGCTCGAATTCGAGCTTCTCGCCGAGATGACCGTCCAGCTTGACGAGGGCGACGGCCACCGCGGCCCCGCCGACGTGGTGCGCATGATCGCGCGCAAGCAATAAACCGACTCTCCGTCAGCGCTCGTCGTCCTCGTCGCCCTTCAGCGCGTGGCGAAGGTCGATGACGTACTCCGCCAGTTCGATCCGATCTTCGTTGGTGAACTGCTCGAACTGCTGCATCGGCGTGTCGTGAATGCCGTCGTCCAGCGTCTTTAGAATCCCGTCGACGGTGGGCCCATTGGTCCACTCGTCGGCCGGGGTATCAAAAGAAAACCCCTCCTCGTCAGCCCCATCTCCGCCGCCCCGTTCGCCGTGACAGGCGACACAGGCTTCGGCGTACACCTCCGAGATATCGTAGCGACGATCCGGAGGTGGAGGCTGTTTGTGCGGCGGCAACTCGGCGGGATCATCGGTGTCGACCGCTTCCTGGGCTTGCTCGGTTTGAGCATCCGCTCCATCACCCTCGTCGGCGTCATCTGCCTTGTCGGCGTCGTCTGCCTCGTCGGCATCGTCCTCCACGACACCGTGCTCGGACTCTGCTGTCTCTTCGACACCGGCATGGGCCGTACAACCGGCGACAACCAGCAGCACCACAATCAGGTGCCATCGTCTTGTGTTCATAGCAAATCTCCCGGGGATTGAATCGTCCCCCACTGTAGTCGTCGGGCCCCCTCCGTCCAAGACCCAAGACCCACGACCCAAGAGTCATGACCTTCGAGGTCGCACAACCGCCTTCTATTGGGGACGCCTGAACTACGGCTAACTAAGATTTGTGGGGAGCTTCGTATGACACACGGAGGTACACGACCTCACGACCTCACGACCCAAGACCCAAGACCCAA
>SKMT01000115.1 GCA_007120915.1 Myxococcales bacterium
ACCAGACCAGTCCCCTGGCGATGGTGGCACTGCTGGCGGTGATGGCGCTGCTGCCGTTTGCACTGATCATGGTCACCAGCTTTGTGAAGGTCGCCGTGGTGCTGTCGATTCTGCGCCAGGCCATCGGTGCTCAGCAGGTGCCGCCGAACACCATTATCACCGGGCTGGCCATCGTGTTGAGCGTCTACATCATGGCCCCCGTCGGCCAGGACATGTACCAGGAGTTACGCCCCCATCTTGAAGCCTATGAGGCCGAAGAAATGGAGGTGAACCTCGCGCAGATCGAGAAAGTTGCCACCGATGTGGCCGAACCGTTGCGTGAATTTTTACTGGAACACGCAGACGAGCAGGACCGTCACATGCTGCATGGGCTGGCGCTGGAGATGCGCTCCGACGACGAGACCTTCGAGCCCGACGAGCTGTCCGATGAAGCGTTCCTGATTCTGGTGCCCGCCTTCGTGGTCACCGAGCTGAGAGTTGCGTTTACCATCGGCTTTATTTTGTTCGTGCCGTTTATCGTCGTCGATCTGGTGGTCGCCAACATCCTGTTGAGTCTGGGGATGCACATGCTCAGCCCCACCACCATCAGTCTTCCGTTTAAGCTGTTGCTCTTCGTGCTCGTCGACGGGTGGTACCTGGTCGTGAAGGGGCTGATCGTCGGCTACATGTAGCCACCGCACACACCACCAACCGACAACTAACAACCAACAACCAATAACCAACAACCTATTACCGATAACCACCATGGAAGAATTTATTCTCCAGATCGCCCGCGAGGGTCTTCTGCTGGTGCTGATCGCCTCCGGGCCTCCGCTGATCGCGAGCATGGGCACCGGCCTGGTCGTCGCCGTGATGCAGGCGACCACCCAGATCCAGGAGCAGACGCTGACCTTTGTGCCGAAGCTGGTCGCCGTGTTTCTCAGCCTCGTGATCGCCGGGCCCTGGATCGGCACCCAGCTCGTGCGGTTTACCCACACGCTCTACACCGAATTTCCCGGCCTGTTTTAACCGAACACCCAACACCCAACACCTAACACCCAACACCTAACACCCAACACCTGCCCTCAAATGCTCGAAGAGTTCCTACACGACGAGGCGATTCGCCAGGGGATCAACCAGTCGATCCTGCTGGGGGCTCTGGTGGTGGCCCGGCTTATCCCCATCGTCCAACTGGTGCCCTACATGGGCGGGGAGGCGATACCGAATACGGTGAAGATGGGGCTGGCCATTGCTCTGGCGATCCTGGTGTATCCGTCGATCTGGATGCAGGGGGGAGCGGGGGCACTTCCGCAGGGAGCATTCGAGATCAGTGCCCTGGTCATCAAGGAAGTCTTCGTCGGGATCATGCTCGGCTTTGTGTGTGCGCTCAGCTTCGAGGCGCTGCGCATGGCCGGCCAGATCATCGACAACTCCGCGGCGATCACTCAGGCGACCACCATGGTGCCTCAGCTTCCGGAGCGCATCTCACCGTCGTCGAACTTTCTGTATCAGTTGGGCATCGTCTTCTTCTTCGCCATCGGCGGGCACCGGATGTTCTTGTGGGCGCTGACGCGCTCCTTCGAGCTGATTCCTCCCTACGGCGGCATCGACACCGGAGAGGGGCTGACCGAGGCGGCGATCACGGTGGTGCGGTTGACCGCCGATGCGATCACGCTGGGGGTGTTGATGGCCTTCCCGGTGCTGGCGGCGATTATGCTGACCAATCTGTTTTTGGCGCTGGTCAACAAGTCGGCGCCGCAGATCAACGTCTTCTTTCTGGGGCTGCCGCTGAAGGCGGTGTTGGCCAGTGCGATCGTGCTGTTGAGCCTGGATGTGGTGCTCGACCAACTGGTCGACGCGTCGCTGGAAGACCTGGAGGTGCTGATGCACCTGATGGAAGCCCTCGCGGGTTAACCGCCAAGGAAAAGAGAGATGAAACCGCCAAGGACGTCAAGAACGCCAAGAAAGAGGGAACCGCCAAGGACGCCAAGAACGCCAAGGAAGATGCAGAATTGGCTTCGGGGCAGCAGAGAGTGTCGGATAGCCCGCCCGCAAATTTGCAGAGAGTGTCGGGCAGCCCGCCCTCAAGTCTCAGACGGAGGTTGGAAAGACTCCTCGGTCACCAAACCGAACTGAGCCCCGGACATCAACCACGAAAAAATACTCGGACATCAACCACAGAGAAAGAGGAGATGCAATGACCACCGGACATGCGAACCACGAGAACACGTTAAGCGAGCCGAGTGCTGAAGTGGATGAATTGGCACGGGAAGTTATCGGGGCTGCCATTGAAGTACATCGGCATTTTGGCCCGGGATTCTTGGAGTCGGTCTACGAAGACGCGATGGCGGTAGAATTGAGAGATCGGGGGATCCCGTTTCGACAGCAGGCATCGATGAAGCTGATGTATAAGAGCTGTCCGGTCGGACAGGGACGCATCGACATGGTGGTCGGCCGGCGGCTCTTGGTGGAATTGAAAGCGGTAAAAGCTGTGGAACCGATCCATCGGGCTCAGGTGATGTCGTATCTAAAAGCCACCGGATTGAAGCTGGGTTTGCTGATGAATTTCAACGTCGAACTCCTCAAACAAGGCCTACACCGTATCGTCTTGAGTTAACCGCCAAGGAAATGAAAGAGGGAACCGCCAAGTGCGCCAAGATCGCCAAGGAAAACCAGGTGATACGAAGAGGGAAACGAAGGTGACAGTGTCAGCCTTGCCGGCAACAGCGCAGAGGCGGAGAGCGGTGCCCCCAGTCTGGGTAACGATGCAACCTCTACGGAGGACAGTGCGACTGTTGAGACTGAAAGCACGGCTATTACGACTGATGACACGACTATTGCGACTCACAACACAGCTATTGCGACTGACGACACGACTATTGCGACTCACAACACAGCTATTGCGACTCACAACGCCCGAACACGTGCGGTTCTCGCATCAGTGTAAATCTCAAATGAGTCCACATCGGTGGCGTTGCCCCTGTTGTGCCACAACCTCGCCAGACTTCACTCAATTTTCTTGGCGTCCTTGGCGCTCTTGGCGGTTCCTCTCGCTGTTCCTTGGCGTTCTTGGCGCTCTTGGCGGTTCCCTCTCTTTCTCCATTCCATGGCGGTCCCATGAGTGAGAAGACCGAAGAGGCGACACCGAAGAAGCGGCGCGAGGCCCGCAAGGACGGGCAGGTTGCGCGCTCCGATGAGTTCACCGGCATGGCGGTGATGCTCAGCGCCATTGCGGTGCTGGTGGCCGCCGGGATGACGATGGTCGAACGGATGGTCGCGATCTGTCTGCAGGCCATCGAGGTGGCGACCCGGCCCAACGTCGACGATGCGGCCATCGGCCCCTTTATGTACGAGATGGCCTGGTCCATCGGGGCGATGATGGCGCCGCTGGTGGGTGTGACCTTCGTGTTCGCGGCGTTCATCACTTTTGTGCAGGTCGGTCCGGTGCTGACGATCAAGCCGGTGATCCCGGACGGGGCGAAGCTGAACATGGCCAATGGCTTCAAGGAGATGGTCGCCCCCAAGAAGCTGTTCGATCTGGCCAAGAACGTCTCCAAGCTGTCGGTGATGGCGGCGGTGGGCTTTCTGGTACTTCGCCAGGTGATGCCGGCGATGACGCTGACGCCCAGGGGTAATCTGCTCGATGCGACGGTGGCGTTGATGCACGCCTGCCTTCGGCTTTCGCTGTTTCTCGTCGGCGGGCTGGTGGTCTTCGGGATCATCGATCTGATCTGGCAGCGCTACCAGCACGAAAAGCAGCTTCGGATGAGCAAGCACGAGGTCAAGCGAGAACACAAAGAGACCGAGGGCGATCCGATGATCAAGAGCAAGCGAAAGGAGAAGCACCGCGAGATTTTGAAAGGTTCGGGTGTCAACAATGTAAAGGACGCCGACGCAGTGGTGGTCAACCCGTCCCATGTGGCGGTGGCACTTCGCTACCGGGAGTCGGAGATGAACGCCCCGAAGATCATTGCCTGCGGCAAGGGCGTGACGGCGCGGCAGATCAAGAAGCGGGCCCGGCGTTTCGGAGTGCCCATCGTACGCGATGTCGAGCTGGCCCGTTCACTGGTGGAGGTGGGTCTGGAGGCTCAGATTCCGGAGGAGTTTTTCGAACCCGTCGCCGAACTGCTCCACTACGTCTACGAATTAACCGATTGAACCGCCTGGAACCGCAGAGACACAAAGGAAACCAGTTTGGAACCGCAGAGACGCAGAGGACGCAGAGAAAACCATATTGGAACCGCAGAGACGCAAAGGGCGCAGAGAAAACTTTTCAATAAGCTGGATTGTTGCTGTGCGGTGAAGAGGGATCGAAAGCGCACTCATCAACTATACTGCGCGGCATCGACTCATGGTCGACGGTGGAAGCAGTGCATGCTGTGTTGTTGCCCTCGCACAATATCCAGCAGACGGACAGGACCAACCCCCTATGCCCACCAGAAGACCGGAAAAAAAGTGGTTTTCTCTGCGCCCTTTGCGTCTCTGCGGTTCCAATATGGTTTTCTCTGCCCCTTAGCGGTTCACCTTACTCTCGGAGGTTACATGCAACTGGATGATGAGCAGCAATGGACGATCGCCCGGCTGGCGTACTGGTATCTGCAGCGCGGCCGATATGAAGAAGCGGAGTCGCTGACGCGAGGGCTGCTATCGCTGAACCAGCGCAACGGTCTGGCCTGGCAGTACTACGGACAGGCCAGGCTGAAGCAGGACGATCTACAGGAGGCGAGCCGCGCGTTTGAGGAGGCGGCCCGTCTGCTGGAGGATCGCGCCGATGTCTGGATGCAGTTCGGCTCGACGCTCTTGAAGCAGGGGCGGCTCCAGGACGCCAGAAAGGCGCTCGGCGAGGCGCGAAGCCATGCCGAAGACCCGGAGTTAATGCAACGGGTCGATGCGTTGTTGCAGCGGGTTGGATAGTTGGAGAGGTGGAGAGTCGAAGAGGTGGAGAGTCGGAGAGTCTCCTACTTCCCGACACAAAACTCCGAGAAGATCCGCTCCAGAATGTCGTCGGTGTCCACCCGGCCGGTGATGGTACCCAGCGCGTCGAGGGCATCGCGCAGGTCGATGGCGATCAGTTCGTGTTCCATCTGCATGTCGAGCCCTTCTCGGGCGCGAGTGAGTGCGTCGAGTGCGTCGACGACGGCTTCCAGGTGGCGGGCGCGAGACAGCAGCACGCCCTCGGCGGCGGTCAGTTCGGCGCCCAGTTCGGCGAGGGCATCGGCGATTGCCTCGACGCCCTGAGGTGGGTCGGCGGTCAGGCAGGTGTCGAATCGGTGTTCGAAGTTTGCGAGCAACTGCTGATCCTGGTCGGTCAGTTCGCCGGGCAGGTCGGACTTGTTGACCACCACCAGGGTGGGCCGGTCGTCTTCTTCGGCCAGTTTCTGAAGATCCCTGCGATCTTCGTCGGTCAGCCCCTGGCTGCGGTCGACGACCCACATCACCAGATCGGCGCGTTCGCCGAGCTGGCGGCTTCGCTGAATACCGAGCGATTCGACGCGGTCGTCTGTGTCGCGGAGCCCGGCGGTGTCGGTCAGCCGGATGGCGACCCCGCCCAGGTGCAACTGTTCTTCGAGAAAGTCGCGGGTGGTCCCGGCGACATCGGTGACGATGGCGCGGTCCGTGCCGTGCAGGGCGTTGAACAGCGTTGATTTGCCGGCGTTGGTGGGCCCCAGAATCACCACACGTATCCCTTCGCGGCGCCGACGGCCGCGGTCGAATCGATCGCGAAGCCGCTTCAGGCGGTTGGTGACTTCGTCGATGCGCCCGCCGACCTCGTCGGATTCGATCTGATAGACGTGTTCTTCGTGGCTGAAGTCGATGGCCGCTTCGACCAGCACCACCGCCTCGGTGAGTGTTTCGGCGAGCTCTTCGATTTCCCCGCCCAGCGATCCGTGCAGATGCTCCAGGGCCATCTTATGGGCACTTTCGGTGGTGGCGTTGACCAGGTCGGCCACCGCCTCGGCCTGGGTGAGATCGAGCCGGCCGTTCAAAAAGGCGCGGCGTGTGAACTCGCCCGGTTCGGCGACGCGAGCGCCGGCGTCGAGCGTGGCGTCGAGCACCCGCCGCAGGATAATGGGGCCGCCGTGGCATTGGAATTCGACGACATCCTCGCCGGTGAAGCTGTCGGGCGATGGCATGTAGACGGCCAGCGATTCGTCGATCAGCTCCCCGTTGGTGTCTCGGATCTGGGACAGGCGCAGTTTGTGGGCCGGGGTGTCATCGGGCCATTTCGGCACCAGCGCCCGGAGTACGCTGGCAGCGTCTCCACCGCTGACGCGCACGATTCCGACGCCTCCGCGCCCCGGAGGAGTGGCAATCGCTGCAATAGTGTCACTGGAAGAACGGGAACTCATGCTCTCAAGACCTCGGCGACCGCGCAGCACACGCACCAAACACCCACCACCGACCACCTGCTTTTAAGCACCGACCACCAAACACCCACCACCGACCACCCAACACCCACCACCGACCACCCAACACCCACCACCGACCACCTAACACCCGCTTTTAGTCGGCGAGCACACGGAGCTTGCGAAACACCCCGTGACCCACGCTTTCGGTCTTGACGCCGTCGACGTCTTTGAGTCGCTGGTGGATGATGCGCCGCTCATAGCGGCTGAACCCGGCGACAGTGAGCGACTTGTCGAGGTCGCGCACCGTCTCGGCGAGTTTGTCGGCCACGCCGGCGAGTTGTTTTTGGCGCTTCTGCTTGAAGCCTCCGACGTCCACCAGGACGGAGCCGTCGGCGTCATCGCCCAGGTGTTCGGTCAACAATACCTGCATCGCCGACAGCAGTCGCGGCGAGCGGCGCGACCGTCCGATCAGATCGTCGGCATCGGAGCCGGTGACGTCGAACACGTAGTTCGGATCGTCGAATCGACCGGAAGCCGTCAGTTGCAGTTGCATGTGGTCGAACAGCTCTTCGAGCCAGGCTTCGCCTTTTTCGATGGGGTCGACAGCCGGCTCTTTGGCCGCTTCGGCGGGCTTTTTGGCCGGAGTGGACGCTGGCTGTTCGGTGGCCGGTTTTTCGTCGGCCTCCGATTTGGCCGCTTCTTGCGGTTCGTCACCGCTGTCTTCGCCGCGACGCGTGGCGGAAGCCTCCGGGATATCTACGGGTTTATCTTTCGATTTTTCGTCGCCGTCGCCCTCTTCGAGCACATCTTCGTCGCGCTTTTTCGCTTTCTGGGCGCGGGCGCGTTTTCGTCCGGAATTGTGGGGATTGTCCTCAGACATGGCATCTGCTCTCTTCTGGGCAGTCAATTCGAGCCGGAGCGGTCACATCACACATCTTCACCCGCTTCTTCGGCTTTTCGGAATTTGCGTTTGATCAAAAACTGCTGGAGCAACCCGATCAACAGGTTCAGCAGATAGTACAGCACCAGCCCGGCGGGCAAAAACAGCATGAACCCCGTAAATGCCACGGGCATCACCTTCATGACCACCTTCATCTGGGGGTTGCCGGTGGCGGAGGCGGACATGGTGATCTTTTGCTGGATGAACATCACCGCTCCCATCAGAACCGGCAGCGCATAGTAGGGGTCCGGCGCCGACAGGTCAGCGAAGTACAGAAACTCGGCCTGATACAGCTCCACCGAGTTGTAGATCATCACGAACAGCCCGTACAAAATCGGCAACTGCAGCAGAAGGGGCAGACACCCCAGGGGGCTGACGTCGTTTTCGCGGAAGGCCTTCATCGTCTCTTCGGTCATCCGCTGCTGATCGTCCTCGTATTTTTCGCGGATCTCTTTGATCTGGGGCTGGATCTGCTTCATCTTCTCGGCGCTGGTGTACGCCTTACCGGTGATGGGCCACAGCACCATTTTGATGATGAAGGTCAGCAAGATGATCGCCAGCCCCCAGTTCATCGTGAAGTTGTACAGCCGTGACAGCGACCACCGGAGGGGGCGGGCCAGGAAGCTGAACAGTCCGTAGTCCACACTCTCCTGGAGGTCGTGGCCGGCGCGGTTGAGAATGTCGAAGTGCTTGGGGCCCATGAACAGCTTGTAGGACTGCTGCCAGGAGTCGCCGGGCCCGATGGTGATCCCGTCGTGGTAGATGCGGGTGTGGATGAACTCGTCGTTACCGAAGTCGAAGCTACAGGCGGTGGCCCCGTCGATGGGCACGGCGGCGGTGAGGAAATAGCGGGTGTCCGTGCCCGCCCAGATCACGCTGTACTGGCTGAACTGCTGGTAGCCCTCCAGGTTTTCGAAGGCGACACGTTCGGTGTCCTCCGCGTTGTGACATACCCCTTCGAGCAGGTCGGGCCGGAAGTCCAGAAGGTGATCTTCGCGCTCCGGATCGTCGCGGGCGAAGATGTCGAGCTGAGGCTGTCCGGCCAGCGCACCGCCGTCGTCGCCGATCTGAGATTCGACGCTGATATCCATGTCGAGAGCAAACTGCTCGTCGTCGCGGGCGTCGGGGTGGGGGCTAAAGGTCTTGTCGACTGTGAAATTGCCGGCGGGGTCGGTGTAGCGGTAGGTGATCGACTCGTACTGGCCGAGCCGCTCGTCGTCTTCGTACGTGCCGACGCGTTCGCTTTTGTCTTCGACGAGTTCGAACATCTCGTCGCCATCGAGCTCGATGTTGCCGTCATCGAAGCTCAACTCGAAGGGCCAGCCCGGAATCTCGAGGTCTTCCTGGTAAAACGGTCTCAGCAGGTTTCCGCCGGTGCCGCGGGCGTACTGGCGAGGAGCGGTAATTTCGGCGCGGGTAAGCGCGGCGCCGCGGTTGGAGAACTGAAACTCCACGTTGTTGGTGACAATCACGTCCTGGCGCTCCGCGATGGCCGGAGCGTCCTGATCGTCAACTTCCTCGGGCTCGATGACCTCTTCGGGTTCAGCGACCTCTTCAGGTTCGTCAACCTGATCGGGGTCGGGCTCATCGGGCTGGGGCTGGGGTTCGGGCTCAGCTTCGTCGGGCTCAGCCTCGGGGTCAGGCTGGTCGGGCTGGGGCTGTTCGGCCAACTCCTCGTCGTCGATCTGCTCTTCGGCGGGAGGATCGACTTCGTCCTCGTCGACGCGCTGATCCATGTCGGGAGCAAAGAAGGCCTGCCACCCGAAAATGACCAGGGCGCTGAGAATCATCGCCAGCAAAAAACGTCGCTGTTCCATCGTAAATCTTGGCTGGGGGTTACAAATCCCGGGGGCGGGACACCGGCGCTCAGGGCACCGGGTCGTGGCCTCCGGGGTGAAAGGGGTGGCAGCGCAGGATTCGCTTCATGCCGAGCCAGCCGCCGCGGATCAGACCGTGGCGCCGAAGGGCGGTGAGCGTGTACTGCGAACAGGTCGGGCGATAACGGCATGACGCCGGCAGAAGCGGCGAGATCAGCCGGCGGTAAAACAGCACCAGCGCGATCACGGGCCAGGCGGCGATGCTGACCGAACCGGACCGTTCATCGGCGGGCACCGCTGGGGTGGTATCCTCGCCGTGGGGGCAGGAAGCGAGTTGTTCGCTTTCACTCACCGCGTCTACTCCGTTTGCGCTCTGCATCCAATGCGCGCCGAACCGTGCTGAGCACGTC
>SKMT01000184.1 GCA_007120915.1 Myxococcales bacterium
GTGGCCGTGCTCGGCTACCAGGTCACCGATGGAGTATCTCAGCGGCGTCGCGCCCTGATCGCCGACGGCCTCGGCGAAGAAGACCCGGACCAACTCGCCTCCCGCGAGCAGGTGTTGGCCCCGGAGATCATGTTCTTCCGCGGCGACCGCGTCTACAGCTCTACCATGTCGTCGAGAGAACGCTCGGATCTGTCCTCCGAGCTGTTTGAGCGCCACCAGATTCTGGACGACGATCGGGAGAGCCCCGATGAAATCATTTCCACCACCGTCGGTGGAGAGACTCATCGCACGATGGTCCGGTTCTTTCCCGGCCAGTTCGAGACCGACAACCCCGCCGGTGTAGCCCTGACGACCAGCCAGGATCAGGTGCTCGCACCACTGAACCTGCTCGGCTCTCGAACCACCATCACTGCTGCCATTCTCATTGCTCTGGGCATCATCTTCTCGGTGGCTTTCCTGCACTTCCTGCTCAAGCCCTTCGGTCGGCTCGAAGACGGTATCCAGGAGGTGATCAGCGGCGACAAGGACTTCGAATTCGACACCGAGAAAGGAAATATCATCGTCCGCAACCTGGCATTTCACCTCAATCTGCTCAGCGCCTTTTTGCAGGGTAAACCGATGCCCGATGAGGATCCGTCGCTGAACACCAGTTGGGACAGCAGTGGCTGGCAGACGCTGGACGATGACGATGAGGACGACGGACCCGCCACCGTCACCGGTGTCCCCATGGGACTTGGCGGTGGGGCGGATTCGCAGGACGACGAGGACGACACCGGCGACGGCGACGAGCCCGATCAGCCCGAAGATGCTGCTCCCAAAGAGACCGCCGGAGAGCCGACGTGACGACATCACCGAAGATTGTCACCGGGCTCGATGTGCTGCTCGGTGACGAATCGCTGCTCAGCAAGTTGCGCAACCGACGTATCGGGCTGCTGGTCAACCCCACCAGCGTCACCTCCGGGCTCGACCATGCCATCGAGGCCTGTGAGGGGGCGGGGCTGAATCTGGTGCGGCTGTTCGGTCCCGAACACGGCGTGCGCGCCGACGCCCAGGACATGGAGGCCGTCGACGAGACCGTCGATCCCATCTCCGGCATCGAGACCATCAGCCTCTACGGCGACTCCTTCGACAGCCTCCGGCCCGACCCGGCGCATCTTCACGATCTGGACACGGTGATCTGCGACATCCAGGACATCGGTGCGCGCTACTACACCTACGTGTACACCATCGGGATGATGATGGACGCCTTCGGCGACGCCGATGTGCCGGTAGTAGTTGTGGACCGGCCCAACCCCATCAACGGCACCGACGTGGAGGGCAATGTCGTCGTCGACGAGATGCGCTCCTTCGTCGGCATGCAACCCATCGCAACCCGCCACGGGATGACCGCCGGGGAGTTGGCACACTTTTTCGACCGCTTCTGCGGTTGGAGTTGCGAGCTGGAGGTGGTCGAAATGAAGGGCTGGACCCGCTCGATGTGGTACGACGACACCGGGCTGCCCTGGGTGATGCCAAGCCCCAACATGCCCACCCTCGACACAGCCACCGTCTACCCCGGCCAGTGTCTTCTGGAAGGCACCAACATCAGCGAGGCCCGCGGCACCACTCGTCCCTTCGAGCTATTCGGCGCCCCCTTCATCGATGCACCGGCGCTTCGCGACTACCTGGAACAGATCGATCTGGAAGGGGTCGCCTTTCGGACCACCGCCTTCAAGCCGATGTTCCAGAAGCACGCCAACACCACCTGTCGCGGACTCCAGATCCACGTCACCGACCGCGACCGGTTCTCCAGCCTCCGGACCTCCTACGCCATCGTGGCGGGAATTCTCCAGCTTCATCCCGACCAGTTTCAGTGGCGAACCGAAGCCTACGAATTCGTGACCGACCGGCTTGCCATTGACCTGCTGATCGGAGACAAAGAGGTTCGTGTGGCGCTGGAAAATGGCGCTGATCCGCTGGAGTTGGTCGACGCACTGAGCGAAGACCGCCGGCAGTTCGAGAACCGACGCGACCAATGCCTTCTGTATGATGAGTGAACCTTCCTTTGATCATGTCGCGCTGTTCGGCGGCAGCTTCAACCCCCCCCATCTGTGTCACACCCTGGCGACGCTGTGGGTGCTGCAGACCCAGCCCGTCGACGAAGTATGGTGGATTCCCACCTTCGAACATGCCTTCGACAAAAGGCTGATCGACTTCGAGGCTCGCCTCCAGATGTGCCGGCTTGCCGTCGACGAGTTGCAGCGGGTGCGTATCACCGACATCGAACGCAGGCTCGGGGGCGAAAGCCGAACCGTCGATACCGTCCGCGAGCTACAATCGCGCCACGAAGGTACCGAATTTTCGCTGATCATCGGCGCCGACATCCTCGGCGACGTCGACCGCTGGAAACACTGGCATCGCCTCACCGAGATGGTCCACCTGATCATCATCGGCCGGCAGGGATACCACCGAGACCATCCCGACGCACTGGAGGATGCCCGATCGGTGACCGACAGCCTCGATCTGGAGCTTCCCGACGTCAGCTCCACGCTCATCCGACAGTCCCTCGAAAGCAGTGACTACGACGCGATCCGCCCCTGGATTCCCCGGGCGGTGCTCGACTATATCGACGAGCATCGACTCTATCTCGGCGAGGCTCGCCGATGAGTGGCCAGGCCAGCGCGGCGACATCACTACCGTGGGTCATCATCGGCTACGGTCGTGTCGGCCAGTCACTGAACCTTCTGGCGGATCGGCTCAACGCCGACATCACCGCCACCTGGAATCGCACCGAAGCCGCCGTCGACAACGCCGCCGTCGCCTCACCGAATCCACGCCACGGCGCTCTGCCCGACGCGCTGGACGACCTCTTCGATGCTCCTCGGCTGATCTGGTTGACTGTCGTCGACGACGCCATCGTCGATGTCTTTGACGCCGTGGTTGACTCCATCGCCGACGGTTCGATCATCGTCCACACCTCCGGCAGCCTGCCCAGCACCATATTGAGCGAACGCACCGATCTGGACGTGGCGTCGCTGCACCCCTTGCAGGCCATCTCCGATCCCCGCGCCGCCCTTCAGCGCTTCCCAAGCAGTTTCTGGAGCATTGAAGGCGACGACGCTGCCGTTGAATACCTCACCGAACTGGTCGAACCCGCCGGCATCAAACCGGTACGCATCAACCCGGAGACCAAACTACTGTATCACGCCTCGGCGGTGACGGCGGCGAATCTTCTGGTCAGTCTACTGGATGGCGCCATCGAGATGACCGGCCACGCCGGCATTGAGCCCCCGCAGGCTCGTCAAATGCTGGTCAACCTCGCCGAGTCGAGCCTCAAAAACCTGGCCGACCAGCCTCCCGCCGAGGCACTGACCGGGCCCGCCGCCCGTGGTGACACCAAGATCATCGAACGACACCGCCAGGCTCTGGCTGAACTCGACGACCCCACGCTGTTGAAAATCTACGACCTCTTGACCGACCGCGCCCTCGCCGGGCTCGGCGAAGATTAGTCCTCATCCGGCGGCCACAGCTCGGCCATTTCAATGGTCAGCGCATCAAACAGCTCAATCTGAAAGGTGTCATCCTCGCCGAAGGCCGCTTCCAGCAGATATTTGCCCGATTGTTGCAGCCGAAACACTTCCACGACTCGCGGGCGTGGATCGACGATAATGAGCCATTCGACCCCTTTTTCGGCGTATATCCGCCGCTTTGCGATCCGATCCCGCCGTTCCGTACTCGGTGAGAGCACTTCCACGACCAGGTCCGGAGCCCCCTTCGCCCCCTGTTCGTCGATCACCTCGTCCACACGCTCGGAGGCAACGAACGTCAAGTCCGGCTGGACCACTGTATCCTCTGCCAAAATCACATCGAATGGAGCATCGTAGGTCCGCCCGAGCCCTTCATTCCGCACATAAATTGCGATTTCGGCGCCGAACTGAGTGATAAAGTGCTGGTGAGTCGATGTTGGAGCCGGCGTCAAGAGAAGTTCCCCCTCGATCAATTCGTACCGACGGTCGTCGTCGAGGTTCATGTAGTCCTCAACCGTCGCCCGCCCGTCAGTGGTTTCCGGTGAAATGGCCATAGTCAGGTCCACGCCTGGAGAACTCTGTCGTCCGTGGTTCTGGGTCACTGTTAGAACAACGGACGAACGAACGGAATTACTCCGGTTGTACCACAACGTTTCCATCTTCGACGGCGACGACGATCGTCTCCCCCTCGCTGACCGTCCCGGACAGAATCGCCCGGGCGACCTGGCCCTCCACCAGCTTCTGGATGGTCTGGCGCATCGGACGGGCCCCGTAGTCCGGATCGTAACCGCCGTTTTCGATCAGGTGGTCCACCACCGCCGGGTCGTACTTCATCTCGATGTCGCTCTCATCGAGCAGCTTTCGGCCGCTGTTGGCCAGTTGCAGCTCGGCGATTCGGGCGATTTCGTCGCGCGACAGCGGAAGAAACACCAGTTTCTCGTCGATCCGATTCCACAGCTCCGGTGAGAAATGCTCTCCCGCCGCATCGAGCACTTCCTGGCGAAGCCGCGTTTCATCGCGACGCGTCGGCCCCATGCTTTCGTCGCGCCGGGAGAACCCGATGCTCGGCGACGACAACTCCCGATCGCTGTCATCGAAGACCCCGGCGCCCAGATTGCTCGTCATCACCACCAATGCATTCGAGAAGTCCACCGACCGGCCCTTCCCATCGGTCAGTTGCCCCTCTTCGAACAGTTGCAGCAACAGGTTGAGCACATCGGGATGGGCCTTCTCGATCTCGTCGAGCAGAACCACCTGGTAGGGACGCTGGCGGATCTGTTCGGTCAACTGCCCGCCCTGCTCGTGGCCCACATACCCCGGGGGGGAGCCGATGAGCCGGCTGACCGAATGGGACTCCATAAACTCCGACATGTCCACCTGAACGATGGCCTCGCGGTCGTGAAACAAAAAATCGGCCAGCACTTTGACCAACTCCGTCTTGCCCACCCCCGTGGGACCGAGGAACAGCAGACTCCCGATGGGTCGATCGCCGCGAAACCCGGCGTAATTTCTCCGCAACAACTCGGCGACAGTCTCCACGATTTCGTCGTGGCCCACGAGCTGTTCGGACAGAAACGACTCCATCTGCAAAAACCGGCCTGCGTCATCGCCGGTGAGCCGCTCCCGGGGAATCGAAGCCATATCGGCGATGACCGCCGACAGAATATCCCGGTCTACGGTGCGCTCACCCCTGCGCGCCGCCCTGCTTCCCGCCAGGTCCAGCACACCGATTGCCTTGTCCGGAAGCTGCCGGTCGTGAATGTAGCGGTCCGCAAGCGTAACCGACGCCGCAAGCGCCCCCGGTGTGTATTTTACCCCGTGGTGACGCTCATAGTGCGTTCGAACCCCTTCGATGATTCGCAACGCCGTCTCTTCATCCGGTTCCTCCACGTCTACGTGTTGAAATCGCCGCTCGAACGCCGGATCGGCCTCCACGAACTGTCGATACTCACTGTTGGTGGTCGCACCGATGCAGGGAAATCGGCCCCGGGCAAGCGCCGTCTTCAACTCTCCGGCCGCATCACCACCGTCGCCTCCGGCCCCGGCGTCCATCCACATGTGAATCTCGTCGAGAAACACGATGACATCCCCCCCGGCGTCGGCGACCTCGTCCTTGATGCCCAACAACCGCTCCGAGAACGCGCCGCGAAGATGGGTGCCGCTGAGGATGCGGCTCATCTCCAGCTCCACGATCACCCGGTCGCCCATCGGGGCGCCCCGGCGTTTCATGTCCACAAACTGCCGTGCCAGCCCCTCGACGATCGCCGTCTTTCCCACCCCCGGAGCGCCCACCAGCAATGGATTGTTCGAACGGCGTTTGCCGAGGATGTCGATAAGCTGTGCGATCTCGGACTCCCGACCGATGACACTGTCGATACGCCCCAGGGCGGCCTGACGGGTCAGATTGCGCCCATATTCGCTCAGATTGGGGTACCGTTCGGCGTCCAATCGATACTCTTCGGCCAATTCTTCGTCGCCCTCCTCGATTGACTCACCGAACTCCGGTGGTTCGGCGCTCCCCTGTTCCGGTGTGTCCTCCCCGGAGAAGAGCCGTGCTGCCAGATCCCGGGTAGTGCGCCGGGCATCCTCCAGCGCTTCGGCGCGGCGGCTCGCCTCATCCTGCTGTGGCTGGCCGCCCTCATCGGGCTCGTCACGGCGTTCAGCGGGTGCTGCGTCGGCGGCACTCCTCGTTTCATCCGGCTCGTCCGTCTCGTCTTCGGCAGGACGACGGCGACTGCTTCGATTGATCCCCGGATGGGCGTCCAGGTTCAGCCGTACCTCTTCGTCGGTTAACCGGCGCGGCCTCCGCTTCGCAGACATGGGCGATGACGTGGAATCGGTCTTCCCGGCGTCATCGTCTCGCTGCGGGCGCTGCTGATCGGTGTCCTGCTGCCCGGTGGGGGGCGTCTCTTTGTTGCGCCGGGTTCCCACTCCAAGAGAGGGATGAAACCCGATGGGCGTGCCCGTACCCACTTCGGCGGTCCGCACCGAATGCGCCGTCTTTGCGGATCGGCTCTCGCCTCCTTTGCCGTCATTGCGTGCCGGTGTGCGCACCCGGCGAGGCACAGGACGGGACGATGTGGCATAACTCATCACCGACGTGCGCATCGCCCCGATGTCCACCCCACAGGAGTCCAGCAGCCGATAGGCGTGGCCTCCACTCTCGCGGGTCAGAGCCGCCAACAGATGAAGACTGGTCACCGCCTCCGATCGCGCCCCCGACGCCAGCCGCCGGCTGCGATCCTGAACGCGCTGAACCAGATGGGCCTGTTCGCTGCCCATCCGCTCCAGTTGCTCCCGAATCGGTGTAGACTCCAGCGGATAGTCCGCCAGCAGATTCGCCCCCTGGTTCGGCACTTCCAGCATCGCTGCCAGAAGATGTCCCGTCGTCGGTTCGGAGTGGACCTCACCGGCCAGTTCGTCGGCCTTCTTCAGGATCGCCTTTACTTCGCGACTCAACGGCAAACTCATACTCGAACTGGCCTCCATCCGTGGCTTGGATCAATATTCAGATCGCCGTTCGCCACCTCTCTACTGCATCGGCTGCCACCCGGACATGGAGCATTCATCCGCTGTCACAAGGGCGCAAACGTACGGTAGAGCAAACACAGATTCGTTGGGACGAACGTTGACGCCGCGAAGTTACACCGCTTCTCGATCTCGGTAAAGTCACAACCACTTTACGACCCCACGACTGCTTGCCCCCACGTCGCCGCTGTTTTACACACGCGACACCGTTGAATGCATGACTCGTACTGCAATTGCCACCAACGCTCGGAGAACCTCATGGCCACCAAGACCATCGTACGCACCGACAACGCTCCCGAAGCCATCGGCCCCTATTCGCAGGGGGTGGGCTTTGGCAACATCTTCTTTTTCAGCGGCCAGATCGCCATCGACCCGGACACCAACGAGTTGATTGAAGGCGATATCGAGCGCCAGACCCGACAGGTGATGGCCAACATGGAAGCAGTGCTCGAAGCAGCCGGACTGACCTTCGACCACGTGGTGCGCACCACCATTTTCCTGGCCGACATGGACGATTTTTCGGCGGTCAACGAAATCTACGGGGGCTTTTTCGACGACAATCCCCCGGCGCGCGCCTGCGTGGAGGTGTCGCGGCTTCCCAAAGACGTGCTCGTTGAGATCGACATGATCGCCGCCCATCCCGCCGGCGAACAGGGGTGACGGCAGCGCCAGAAGACGAAAATCTCTGTTCAATCCACGAGCCCCTCGGTACACTTCCAGACCGAGGGGTTCGCTGCTTTCTCACTTCATTTTTCACCTGGGAACCTGCTTCGTGCGACGCTCGTTGATCATTGCCGCTGTCGGCTCCATTACACTGATCGCGCTGTTCGGCGCGATGACCGCCAGCGGCAGCGTCTTCGATCACTCCGAACACCTCCCGGAAGTGCTCCAGGAAGACCCGGGCCCCCCCGTTCCCTACTACGTCCCCCCCGACCCTCCCGACACGGAGCAACAACTGCCGGATCACGGACTTCAGTCCCCGCCGTTTCCCTTCCTGCCCGATGAAGACCGCCACGCCAGCCGATCCGTCGGCACCGTCACCGAGGGTTATCTGGCCAACGCCCGGCGAATCCCGCTGCCTCATCCTCACCTGGAGTTTCTGCCCCGGCAGTATAAACGCGGCTTCCACTACACCTCCGACCCCATGTTTGAGCTGGTGGGTGACGCCGCCGAACACGTCGCCGACATCGCCCCCGACCGTCCGGTGCACCTGGGCAATTTTAGCCGGCGCGGCGGCGGCAATATCCCCCAGTCCGTCTCCCACAACAGCGGGCGCGACGCCGACATCGCCTTCTTCGTTCGCGACGAACAGGGAGAACCGACCCGGCCTCCGGACCTTCTGCCGATGGACGAAGACGGAATCTACGACGCGGCCGACGACGAAGACGCCGATGATGACGACCTGATGCTACAATTCGACACCGAGTTGAACTGGCGGTTTGTCGAGGGGCTGATCGAATCGGACGCCGCAGATCTGAAGTACATCTTTGTATCCAATCCGCTGCGCGACAAACTGCTGGACCACGCCCGAGACAGCGGTGCCGCCGCAACGACGATCCGGCTGGCCGAACAGATCCTGATCCAACCCGGCGGCGGGGCCCTGCCCCACGATGACCACTTCCATCTGCGCATCCACTGCACCGACCGGGATCTCGCCTCCGGTTGCGTCGAGCGCGGCCGGCCCGGGCCCACCTACTCCCCCGACGAATCGCGGGTGAGCCGAGTGGTCCAACAGGCTGTGTCGCTGCTGGACGACGAAGACCCGACATGGCGTCGCAAAGCCATCGACCGACTGTCTCTGATCCCGGACCACGGCTATGACGAGCGAATCGTCGAGCGCATCGACGACCCCGACCCCCGGGTGCGGATCTCTGCGGCCCGGGCGCTCGAAGACTACGGGCACAGCACCGATACACTGGCCAACCAACTGATGCACGAAGAGCACCCGGCGGTATTCGCTGAACTCGCCGACACCCTGGCCAACCACTCCGGTGGCGAGGCCACCACAGCTCTGATCGACGCGCTCACACGCGACGATTACATCGCCCTGGGCGAAGTCAGCAGGGTTCCCACCGCCCAGCTCGCCGCCGATGCTCTCGCCCGCCAGCACAACCCCGACGCCGTCGAACCGCTGATCGATGCTCTTGACGATGTCGCCCCCAGCGTACGCCCCCAGGTGGTGCACGCGCTGCGAATGCTGACCAATCATCGACTCGTCGCCGACGACCGGCTCGGCGACGACGAATTCACCGATGAGGTTACCCTCGCCTGGCAGACCTGGTGGGATGAATACGGCGACCAATCCCAGTCCGAATGGATCGCTGCCGGCTTCGGTGACGCCGGGTTCGACATCGACGATCTCGACGAAGGCGACGTCTGGGAGCTGACCCGCGCCATCTCCTCGACGCGTCATCTCAACGTCAACGCCCAGCGCATCCTCGA
>SKMT01000355.1 GCA_007120915.1 Myxococcales bacterium
TCGCGCTCTCCGTGCTGCTGGTGATGGGCTGTAACGTTGACGATGCGGACACTACACCGGGGGAGGATGAGACACTGCTGGAGGTCACTGTAGTCAATGACCACGACCAACCCTTCGAAGGGGCGAAGGTTGCGGTCGACGACGACGGCGAGATCCTCCATCAGGAGGATACCGACGCCAATGGCAAAGTTGCGTTCGACGATCTGGATGCCGGCGACTATCGGGTGGAAGCGGATGCAGACAATCACGATCCGGTCAGCGAAGAGGTGACCGTTAGCTACGGTGAGGTCACGACTCTGCGGCTTGGATTTTATATGGGATACGAGGAGAACGAGCCGACGATTACAACCAGCCCCACCGAAGAAGCGACCGTCGGGGTCGGCTACAGTTACGACGTCGAAATCACCGGCTCTCCCCTCCCGGAGGTCATTGCCACCGGAAGCGACGGCGACGACCTGCCGCACTGGCTGAGCTTCGACGACGAGGCGCTGGAGCTGACGGGAACCCCATCGACGGACGACGTCGGCGCCCACGACGTAGAGATCGTCGCTTCCAACGAGCTCGGTTCTGATCAGCAGACTTTTTCGATCGACGTCGACGAGTAGCGACACCTCCATTGAGGAGACCGACGAAATTGAACAGCATGGCATCACCCAGACGTTCGATGACACCGACGACACCGGCCAGTTTGCCAACGGGGGCTACCGGGTTGTCGGCCTCCAGTTGTGGAATCACGATCCGCTGTTCGACTACCAGGATCGGTACATGGACAAAGAGGAACCAGATCAGTGGCGCCGCTCATGGGATCGCCCCTTCACCGAATCGATGTGGGATACCTATCGCGACGACTTCTGATCGGTCGCTTCCGGTGATTTCTGGACATCGGAACGCAAAAACAAGTGGCATCCAGCCGTCGTTTAAGGCATTCTGGGGGGAGCCCATCGGCGCTTAGCAGCCACTTTCGTGCAGCACGATGTCCAGGAGTTGGACCATGACCCCATCTGTTTGTCTCAAGAAGTCGACGCTTTTCGTAACACTGGTGCTTTTGAGCGCTATGCTCGCGGCCACCGCATTTGCCAGCGTGCCGGTGACGATGACCCAGCAGGGAAAGCTGCTCGATGATGACGGAGAACCGCTGACCGGCGAACAGACTCTGCTGTTCGGCATCTACGATGCGGCCTCCGGCGGCGATCTGTTGTGGAGTGACGAGATCACCGTCGACCTGGGCGACTCCGGGGTGTACACCGCCAGGCTTGGCGGGGAAGACAATCCCATCGACGCCACAGTGCTGCAGGACGGGCAGACCTTTTTGGAGTTGACCGTCGGCTCCGACGCGATGGAACCACGCCTTGAGATGACCTCCGTGCCCTTCGCCTCCATCGCACAGCGAGCAGAGGTCGCAGAGTCCGTCGCCGACGGCAGTATCACCTCCGACTCCCTCGCCCCCGGGGCGGTGACCGCTGAGGCTGTCGACTCCATCAGTTGGGACCAATTGACCGACGTACCCGACGAGATATCCGAACCGGCGGACACCCTCCAACAGCTCGACTGCAGCAGCGACGAACTCGCCATCTACAGCGGCGACGGGTGGACCTGCGGGTCGCTTCCCTCCTACTCCGGGCATGACTTCGCGCTTTCCGATCAGAGCTGCTCGGACACCGAGGTCGCCGTCGGCATCAACAGCGACGGCTCGCTTCTGTGTGACGATCAAATCGACACCACCTACACTGCCGGAGACGGTCTTACCCTGTCGGATGATGAGTTTTCCGTTGCCGAAGACAGCTTTCTTCCCTGCTCGTCATCGACCTGTCCCCAGGGAGATGCCTCACGGCTGTACTACGATGCCAACACTGGCGGGAATTTCTGGGTCGGCCGCGCCGGCAACGAACTGGCCACCGGCACCGATCTGGGTGTGGGTGGGGACCTGAGCACCGACGGAGAGTTAAGCGCCGGCGGCGACTTGAGCACCGACGGAAATCTGGAGGTCAGCAACCGAAGCCGCTTCGACAACAGAATTTCTATCCAGCAGGATGCCGATGAAAACCCGGATGCCCCCGTCCACATTGCACAAAACTCGCTGACCCTGGGACTGCTTCTGGAATCGCGTGAATGGGACAGTGTCACTCACTACTGGAACCTCAGCAGTTACGACGACTTTGGGACGAACGCCGGTAGCTTCGAGTTTCGTCATCGCGAGGACGACGACGCTTTTGCCGTTCGCGCCCGCATCGATCCGGAAGACGGCACCTACTCCCAGGTCTCCGACGCCCGGCTCAAAGAGGATGTACACCACCTGGACGGTGTGCTGTCCGACATCCTCGACCTTCAACCCGCCGAATATCGGATGATCCACCAGGACCGCGACTCCGATCCCAGGCTGGGGATGATGGCCCAACAGGTCGCCGAAGTCTTCCCACAGCTCGTCACCTACGACGAACGCGAGGACCTGTACACCATCGCCTACTCCGGGTTTTCCGTGCTGGCGATCCAGGCCATCCGCGAACAACAGGACATCATCGACGCCAAGAACAGACGGGTCGACACCCTGGAGAGTCAGGTCGACGAGCTTGAGCAGCGACTCCAACAGATCGAAGAGCAACTGTAATCGACCGCCGCACCTCCGAGATTGGCGTCACTTGCCCTGCTTCACCGTCACGTCGATGCCGCCCAATAAGATGACGCCCTCGATGCGCAGCACGTGGGGGCTGCCTTCGAAATCACCGCTTGCGTCGGCCCCGCTGGTGGAGACTCCACCTAAGATGGGTGTGGCCTGGTTTTCGACACGCACCCCCGGGGGCACAATGATATCGACGCCGCCGAGGAGAATGCTGGTCCTCAGCGTCGTAATCCCGCCGGGCTCCAGGCGAGTGTTGCGAAAGTCCAGATCAGCCCCTCCCAGCACAATCTGAACCTCCAGAATCTCAGCGACCTCCCAGGCGCCCTGCCTCTCCACACCGCCGAAGATCGCACGCATTGTGTCCCGTTGTGGCCGGTCGGCGCCGCGGCGGGCGACATCGGTGGTGAGCCGGGCCAGGTCCTGTCTGGCGGTGGTACTCAGCGCCGTACTCTGATCGGGCAGATCTTCGATCAGCACCTCCAGTTGCCGCTGAGACTCCGCATCGGCGACCATCTCCAGCCGCTCATCGAGTTCCTCGTCGGTCACAAACCCTTCGACGTAGGCTTCCATCAGCGTCTCAGAGGTCTGCTCGCGGGCCTGTTCGAGGTGATATTGCAGCTTACGGGGGCGCGGCGTGTCGTCGGACATACGAAAGCTCTTCTGTATCGGCGGTACCACTACGGGCCGAATCCGGTTACGGGTCTCTTCCGGCAAGGTAATGGTTCACCACCGGTGGTCAACTGCACCGTTCAGCCCACTCGCCCCGATTCTATGCAGTGGGCGGACGCGACACCGACCCTCACCGCGGCTGCAACTTCGTATCTGCTGTCGACACCCTCCCTACTCTATCGGCTTCCGGTGTACCTCTACCACTCCCATTGCATCCAGAAGGGAGAACTGGTCGACCAGATCCCACTCTTCGGCGATCTGACCATCGCGAACGGTTGCGAACTGAACCGATGTTGAGCAGACCTGGCGCCCTGTCGGTTCGATTCCATTCAAATCCCCGCGGTGCGTGCCGCTGAAGGTATACCAGGTGGCCACCATATCCCCCTGGGCGACCATTCTGTGGATCTGCAGCCGCAGGTCGGGAAAGGCGTGCCTATAGCTGTCGAGAACCTGCCGAAACCCCTCTCGGCCGTGATACTCCTCGTCGTCGCCGCCGTGATACACGTACTCTTCGGCGATCAGCTCCTCGATGAGTTCTGGCCTGTTTTCGGTGATCAGTTCGTTCATGAACCGCTTGACGACGGCCTTATTCTGCGCTGTGGACATCCCTACCTCCTCAGGGGCATTTGCTTCGTTCGTTTCGCTGCTTTGTCGGTGCCGACATCCCGTATTCGACGCTACCGGACCCGCTAATTTCATCTTTCCCGTCGACCATCGGCTGGCGCCGGGATACACCTCGTCGCCGGAGGTTCGATCCAGAAACGGCCAGATACCGGCACCACCGGTGATCACTGGAGACGCTGTAAGAATCGCCCCGCTCTCGATAAAAACTACGGCTGTCGCTCAGCCCTCCAAACACTGAATCCACATCCCGTGCCAGGAGTACCAACCGTGCCACCACATTTCTCTGTGCATCGACCAGCCGCCGTGTCCATATTTCAGACTGCGAATCACGTCGTCGGACACGGAACCGGACCATGCCTCATCACGCCATCGCCGATTACGCCCTTCTGTCGGACTGCCACGGCTCCGCCCTGGTGCACCGCACAGGCTCCGTGGACTGGTTGTGCATGCCCCGGTTCGACTCCCCCGCTGTATTCTCCCGGCTTCTGGACGAACGTGCCGGCCACTGGCTGATCCGCCCCGAGGGTGACTTTCAGGTTCGGCGCCGTTATCTCGACGGAACGATGACCCTGGAGACAACATTCAGCACCGACAGCGGCGAGTTGGTGCTGCGCGACGCGCTGGCCACCGGTCCCAACCGAGAGGCCCACGGCCATGAGCTGGGCGCCTACGCACCGCACACTCTCCTTCGCAAACTGCACTGTGTGCGAGGCGTGGTCGACGTGATCTTCGAATATGAACCGCGCCCCGAATACGGGCTGATCGCCTCGCTTCTGTTTCCCGTCGACGACGGCATCCTGGCCAGGGGAGGCGCGTCGAACTGGATGCTCTCCTCCCGTCTTGGCTGCCAGGTCGACAGCCACCGCGCCCACCACCGCTTCCGAATGCACGCCGGAGACTGCCGCCGATTCGCCCTGCAGTACACCCGAAGCATCGACGACCTTCCTCAGCCCTGGTCCCCCTCCCGCATCGACGACGAACTGCAGACCACGGACGACGCCTGGCGGCACTGGTCCCGGATGCACCAGTCCTACGACGGGCCCTGGCGCGACCTTGTGCACCGAAGCGGGCGCGTACTTCAGGCTCTCAGCTACTTTCCCACCGGCGCCGTCGTCGCCGCCCCCACCACCTCGCTTCCCGAGCAGCAGGGAGGGGTGCGAAACTGGGACTATCGCTACACCTGGATTCGCGACGCCAGTTTCACCCTCGACGCGCTGTGGGTGGCCGCCTGCCCCGACGAGGCCTACAAGTTCATCGACTTTCTGGCCCACGCCGCCCTCACCAAGATTGAGGCCGGCCGCGACATGCAGATCGTCTATGGCGTCGCCGGCGAGCACGATCTGAGCGAGCGGTCGCTTCGCCATCTGTCCGGCTGGCGCGACAGCAGCCCCGTGCGGGTCGGAAATGACGCCTGGCACCAGGTCCAGACCGACGTGTACGGCGAGCTGCTCGCCGCCGCGTATCGGCTGCGCGACTATCTCAGCGATCTGGCACCGCAGACCCGGCGGTTTCTCGTTGAGGTCACGGAGAGCGCCGCCGGCTGCTGGCAACGCCCCGATCAGAGTATCTGGGAGGTCCGCGACGAACCGCGCCACTATCTGTACTCCAAGTTGATGTGCTGGGTGGCGCTGGACCGCGCGATCGCCATGGCCGACATGCTCGATGCCGCCGATCGCGTCGAGCGCTGGGACGCGACGAGAAGCCGTATCCGCAACACCATCCTCGACCGGGGCTTCAACGACGAGCTCGGCGCCTTCACCCAGACGCTCGACGGCAACTGCCTCGATGCGGCCAACCTCCTTATCCCCCTGGTGGGGCTTCTGCCCGGAGATCACCCCTGTGTCGTCTCCACCATCGACGCCATCGAGCAGGATCTGACCGACTCCCGGGGGCTGGTCTACCGCTATCGCGCCGACGACGGGCTGCCCGGCGATGAAGGCAGCTTCCTGCTTTGCACCTTCTGGCTCGCCCAGGCACGTGCCGTCGCCGGGCAGCCCGACCGGGCGCGCCAGATTTTCGAGCGGGCCGTTGAATACTCCAACGACCTCGGGCTCTTCTCCGAGGAGGTTCACCCCGAAACGGGCGAGCTGCTCGGCAATTTTCCCCAGGCGTTCAGCCACATCGGGCTCGTCACCGCCGCCTGGGCCATCCAGCAGGCTGAGGATTGACGTGTTTGAACACAACGGCGTAGCCGTCCAATCCCATCGCACCTGGCGTCTGTGAATACATCGCCGACCCGGCGCGTCGACTTCTTGACGAGCGCATCGGATAGATGCACTGCGATTTCAATAATGGTTGATGCGACTGGAGAGTGGCGTGATGCGACAGACTGCAACTGGTTGGATAGCAGCCCTGACAGTGTTGACGATTGGCCTGGCCGGCGTTGGCGAGGCGAACGCTCAGGGGCTGGAGTTTTTCCCGGCCGATGACGAGCCGACGAGCGCCGCTTCCAGCAGCGATGACGATCAGGAGCTTCGCCAGCGGCTCTCCGGGCTTCGCCAGCGGGCCGGTGACGAAACGACCAAGCCGGCCCCCGAAAACGAAGCGCCGACAAACCAACAGCGACAACAGCAGACCGCCGAGGACGAGTTGTCGCTTCCCGGCGCTCATCCCCCCCAGCCCGATGCAGGTGCCCCGGCGGCGTCCGGAAGCGTTGGAAACAGCCCGGTTCGCTCTCTTCAATCCATCAACGCCGTACCCGAAGGCCAGGCGCTCAACCCGTCGCTTCACACCGCAATAGAAGCCCAGCAGCTCAACTCCTGGGAGGTCTGCAACGAAGAGACCTTCGTCTCCCACAGCCCCCGGGGCTCCGTCATCGATGCCAGCGGAGAGCGGCTGGCGCAAATCGACTCCCCCAACTGGGCGCGCTGTGTCGACGGGGTGCTCGCTGTGGGCTCTGACACCCATCACCTGTCGACCTTCGACGCCCGGCGCCAGCGCTGGGTTCACGCCGATCTTCAACCTCCTGAAAACATCGAGATCACAGACGTGCAGACCCAGAAAATCGAGGGTTCCGGACCGAATTCGCAGTCCTTTCTGGTCGACGCACGCACGGGAACACCGGATCGGTTCCTCGGCATCTGGCAGCCCGGGCAGCGCACCGTAGAGCTTCAGCGCACTCCCTTCGCAGGCATTGTTCAAGCCCGTGATCTGGGTGACCGCATCCGCGTGGTCTGGGTCGACTACAGCGAACGCGATGCCGGAGAGCGGATCGTCTCCGATATGACCCGACAGGGCGTGCAGACTCTCCACCGCCAGACCGGAGGAGAGCTGAACATCCTGGAAGACGGCTGGGTGGTCAGCCAGAACGGATCCTCCGGCCAGATCCTCACCCCCGCCGGCCAGGTGCGCGACTGGGAGATCCAGGGCTGCGCAGGCCAGCCGACTCTGTGGCGGGCCTATGCCGAACCGGCAGCAGCGCTGATGAGCTGTCGCTCCGACCAGGATGGTGTGGAGCGTTTCAAGTACTGGACGCCCGACGACGCGCAGATCTGGCAGATGCAGCGCCACTACCAACGCACATCCTCCCGGAATCAAACGCTGATGGACCGGGATCAACCCGTCGCCTCCCGCATCGGCCCCGATGGCGACGACGCCGCAGGGCTGTGGTTCGACATGATCGGCGCCACCATGTGGCAGGGAGACATGCTCCTGCCGGCGTATCACTGGGACGGTGAGGGGACACCGCACACCTTGCTGGCCACCGACGTCGCCGCCGGCGACGAGGCTGCATCGGCCCCCCGCTCGCTGTATGTCATCGACACCGAAGCGGGCACCCAACAGCCGGTTGCGGCCTATGAGGACTGCCCCGGCTTTCTGCGTGCCGTCGACCAGACAGACTCGGCGGTGATCGTCCACTGTCTCTCCCAGGACGCCGACGGAGCATACCGCTTCCAGTACCACTGGTCGGAGTTTATCGACCTTCAAAGCGGCGACTGGTGGCGCACATCGAGCAAGGAGATTCAGCGCTTCGGCCCCCAGGGACGGCTCATCGTCACCAACCGAGGGGCGGGCACGGACTATCACTGGACGATGGGCTCCCGGCTCTACTTCACGGAACCGATGGTCGAGGCTCGTTAAAGGTGACGACTCATGGAAGTCGTTGCTGCTGTTGGCGTTCCACCGTCTGCAGGTGATGGCCAAAACGATGCATCACCAGGCGGTGGAGCTTCGCCTGGGTCCAACGATACAACAGCCAGGGAAGCCGCGGTTTGAAGTCGTGGATCGCAGCGATGACGGCTCTTCCGTCCAACACGACCCGAAATTCCAGACGAGCCCACCGAAACCGACGCGCCAGAAGCCCTCCGCGGATCCAGTACAGCCGGCGCTCTGGCATGCTGGCGTCTGGGTCAAACTCCAGGCTCAACAGCGGCCAGGGCAATGGGCCGACGAACAAGCGAAGGCTCTGGTCCTGGTTGCGCTCCACTCGGATGAAGGGACGCATAAACCGGGGCAGCCATCGCGCGTACTCCACAGCAACCCACCGGGCATCGCGACCGGTGGGAAGCGGCAGCCGCTGCACAGATCGCACAACGCGGCGTTGATCGTCGTCGTGATGGGAACGAAGCATCTCCGTTTCGCGAATCTGGTCCGGAAAGGGTTCGACGGCGACGATGGCCGACGACTCTTCATGGGCTGTGCCAACGCCCAGTGCGTCGCGAAGCGTCTGTTCGAGCGGCCGGGGCTGCCACAGCTCATCTGGCAGCGGGTCCTGCCCCGTCGGATCGGCGAAACGACTGACCGTCAGTTGTGAAACGAACTCCGCGACCATCGCTGGATGCACACCGCAGAACGCAGCCACCCATCGGACGCTTAGCCGTGGCATATTCACCGGTACGGAAGCAAACGTTCGGTTTTTCCCCAGCAGACGGGCTGTGCGCTCCAGCAGATCGCGATACGTCGTCACCTCCGGGCCCGACAACTCGTAGGACTTTCCCTGTCCCCGAGACTGCTCGACCAACCCCGCCATCAACTCCGCGAGATCTTGTCGATCCACGGGAGCGGTCTTCGACTCCGTCCACCTCGGCAGAACCATCACCGGCAGACGACGCACCAGGTCTTCCAGTGTTCGGGCGACCACCCCGCCGCGCCCGATGACCATCGACGCCCACAACGTGGTCAACGGCGTGTCGTAACTTCCCAGCACCGAGGCCACTTCCCTGTGGGAACTTTCCCGGCGCCTCTGGGGATCTGCAGGGGCCATCACGCCCACATAGATGATTCGCTCCAAATCGTGATGCAAAGCGGCACGGGCAAAGTTGTCGGCGCAGATCAGATCCATGTCCGCCGGATCCCCCTGCGTCAGATAGGCCGACGGCAGCGTGGAGTGGACCAGATACAGCCCAACATCAGCCCCTTCGAGCGCATCAACGGTCTGCGTTCGCGAAAAGAGATCGCAGCGGCGCCATTCATCGTACTGCTCGCCGACCTCCAGGCTGCCCACAACCTCGGGCCGGCGGGTCAATCCGACGAGCCGGACATCTTCGGAATCAAAAGCATCGGGAAGCGCTCGCCCCACGAAGCCCGACGCTCCGGCAACGA
>SKMT01000363.1 GCA_007120915.1 Myxococcales bacterium
CGCTCTCTGCGTCTCTGCGGTTCCAATCTGGTTTTCTCTGCGCTCTCTGCGTCTCTGCGGTTCCAATCTGGTTTTCTCTGCGTCTCTGCGGTTCAACGGCACATCTTCTGCACAACTTTTTGATCTGCTCGTCACACCCCGGTCATCACCTCGGCAACAACGCTCACTATTGTGCTTGCTGTCAATGGATGACTTCCCCCGAACCGGGAGATGACAATGCAGACCACTACCAACAACCGTCCCAACCCCGACGATTCAGCGCTTCCCCTCGGTCACCGGATGTCGCTGGTGATTCTGGTGTCGCTGTTGGCGATGCTGAGCGTCGACACCGCCACCGCCGCCGAAGACGCTACCGACACCGCCATGCTCGCCACTTCCCTGGGCGACAACGGCGAAGAGACCCCCTTCATCGTACTCGACGACGAACCCGACGCCGACTGGTTCGACGGCCAACCGAACAGGCTGGGCTTCGATGGCGCCCGCCGGGCCGTCAACGACGAGGTCAAAACAAAGATGCAACCCTGGACCGGCCGGCCCGTCGAACTGTTCGACCAGGAGGACAACCGCTGCAGCGGAGAAATCGTCGCCATCACCGGCCTCAGCCTCTCCTCGCCTTCGTTTCTTGAAAAACGAGCCTTTGAACAAACCGTCGACGACACACTGGAAGACGACAACCAACGGCTCGACGAACCACAGATGGCCCACAACCTCTGGGACCGTGGCACACCCACCGTCGCCGGCGAAGTCGAGATCACCGACGACGACTGCGAGATCTCCGAAATCTTCTGGGGTGCTCCCGGCAAACGGGAGGTGACCATCATGGAACCCATCGATGTCACCGAGGATGAGCGCCGCGAATTGACCCGTCAGTTCCGAAACAGCGATGGCTACGAATCGGTGCAACAACGCTACGAAGACTGGGATCTGGAACACGAACCGACCTGGTCGCTGCATGACGGCGCCTCCCCGACCATCGAGGCATTCCACAGCGTCGAGCATGGCCGCACCTTCGCCATCGTTCAGGCCACCGCCGGTGACGGCTGCGGATTTTTCCGAGGCGAGTTCTGGAAGATTTACGAGATGGTCGACTTCCGCGGCGGCGTTCGCCTCCAGCCCATCGAACGCCCCGACGGGCTTCCCCACGACTTTCAGACCGTGACCATGGCCGCCACTCTGCAAACCGGCGAGCCGATTCTGGTCGCCCGCGACCATATCTACGGCTCGATGTCGACGAGCCGGTACGTCGCGCAGTGGTTGGAGGAAGGCACTGACACCGACCGCATCACCCACGTCCCCGGCGACTTTGAATGCGGGTGTTAGAACGCAGCCGCCCTCGTTGAAATTGTCGGGGTTGGCGCGGCTGGTTCCCCCCAGGCAAGCCTGAGGGCTGGGCGGGGCGCTGGCTCGCCTTTGCGGGCCAAGGCCCGGGCTCGCTCGACCCGCCGAAACACTCCCCACGTCGAAAACAACTCCGACCAATTTTAACGAGGTTTTCCTCTGCGCCCTCTGCGCCTCTGCGGTTTCAACCGGTTTTCCTCTGCGGTACGACTCCGCGGTTCCCTACGGCTGTTCGTACCTTGGCTCGTACAACTGCACTTCCAGCCCCCCTGGCAACTCAAACCGCGTCACCAACCCCCAGCCCTTGTCCTCGACGGGTCCGACAAATCCTACCCCTTCGTCCTCAAGATCGGCGACGGTTTGCTCAATATCGTCGCACCAGAATGACAGACCGGACGTCGGCTCCCGATTGTCATCGATAGGATGTACCCCGAACTCCGCATCTGGCACATCGAACACCAGCCAACCATTGCCGGCGTCGACATGATCGAACCCCAGTTTTTCGGCCAGAAACTGCCGCGCCTCTTCGGCCTTCGGGGTGTAAAACATTCCGTGCAGTCCTTTAATCATCGTTTCCATCCTCTCTCTGTGGACATCTGATCGGTGGACATCTCTGTGGACATCTGATCGGTGGATACTGTGGACATCTGATCGGTGGACATCAGACCTCTCTGCGTTCTGGATCTCCTCAGATTTGAACGGCTGGTTCCCCCCCAGGCAAGCCTGAGGGCTGACCCTTCGTTGGATCGTCCAGGGTCGGCGCGGCTGGTTTCCCCCAGGCAAGCCTGAGGGCTGAGCGGGGCGCGGGCTCGCCATTGGGGTCAAGACCCCGGCTCGCTAGACCGGCCGGAACATTTCCGCCCGATTGACAACAGCGTGGCACCAACTATTTGATTCTCTCGGTTTTCCTTCGCGCCCTTGGCGATTGCCTCTGCCTTTCCTTGGCGCTCTTGGCGTCCTTGGCGGTTCTAACTGGTTTTCCTCTGCGCTCTTGGCGTCTTTGCGGTTCCAACTGGTTTTCCTCCCCTACTCCGCGGTGTACACCGCCCCGGAGATCGCCACATCCTCCTCGTGCGCCCCCAACGTCTGCGGTCGCATCCACCCGAAGAACACATCCCCCTGCTCCACCTCCACCTCCACCTTCTTCTCAAACTCCCCCTCGCCGTCCAGCGCCCACTCCTCGACGATCTCCCAGTTCGGATCGGGCGCTTCGATCTCGCCCTCCTGGCGTTGATCATCACAGGAGCCCTCCGACACACGCATCAGCTTCAACTGGCGTTCCTCATCACCACTTTTTCGCACCCCGCGAAGCCGCACCACCCGCTCGTCTTCGGCTTCGAACTCTCCTCCCGCCATCGCCAACCACCGGCCGTCGGGCTCGAACACATCGATCTCGAAGGGATCGTAGGAGTCGGTAATCCCCACCATCCCGGCGTCGAGCCCGTCGATGATATGACCCCATTCGAACTCTTCGACCCACACCCAGGTGACCGGATACCCCAGCGGCGGCTGGCTGAGACTGCCCGGTGGTTCCACCTCCACGTCGTGGTTGTCGCTGGCGCCGATGGGGGTGATTTGCCGATCCTGTGACAGGTCGCAGGCCCAGCCCTTCACCGCCAGCTCGTCGAAGTCGTTGAACCCGGCGCCCCCGTTCCACACCTCCATCCCCTCGTAGCCGTAGTCGGTCCAGTCGTAGGAGATCCAGGGCACGGGCCCGAAGGGGTGGTTCAAGATCGCGAAACATCCCACGTCCAACGCCTGCTGAAGCGCATCACCGCCGGGAACTTCGCCGCGGGGCCGGTCCGTGAAGGCGTGATCCGGGTCGAAATCGGTCAGCGACCGGGGGATGCACCCGATGTGGCCGGTGGGCTCGGAGTTGTCGTCGCTGGTGGGACTCAGTTCGCTTCCCTGCACCATCATGAACGAGCCGTCCCACAACTGCTTCGCCAGCTCCCAGTGCGGAAAATCGGGCCCCGTGTTGTACAGCTCCGGATCCTCGTCCATCGTCCACGGATCCTGGGTGGAGTTGCTGTGGTCGGTGAGCACCACGAAGTCCAGCTCTCGCTTCTGGGCCACCTCTGCGATTCGCTCCGGTGTACTCTCAGGGGCCGCATCGTTGGACGCCCCCGCCGAATGAGCATGCAGATCTCCCCGTGCCCACTGCCCCTCCAGGGGCCGCTGCCAGGGATCGAAATCTTCTTGTTCCGGCTCGTCATCGGGGCTGCTACAGCCGACGATCAGCCCCACCACCACAACCACCGCCAGCCAGGTTGACCATCGACGTGTTGCCATCATTGACCTCCCGGAAGGTTCAACCCAACCCATCAGGCCGGCTCGATCCGGTACAGCGAACCATCACCTGCGTCGGTCAGCACCCAGATGTCGCCATCGGGCCCCTCGCGCACATCGCGGATTCGGCCGATCTCCTGGAGCAGAAGCTCCTCCTGATGGAGCACTTCGTACTCGCCTTCATCCAGAATTCTATCGTCATGCACCACGATGCGTCGAATCCGCTCCCCACGAAGCCCTCCGGCAAGCAGGTTGCCCTCCCAGTGGTCGAACCGGTCGGTGGTCACCAGCGCCAGCCCCGATGGAGCCATGGTGGGGAAAAACTCGTGAAACGGATCTTCTACCCCGTCCATGCTGCGCGCTTCAAAGTCCGGAAACGGCCCCTGGTCGCCGTAGTTCAGCCCCTGAGTGACCACGGGCCACCCGTAGTTGTTGCCCGCCTCGATGGGATACAACTCATCGCCACCGCGAGGGCCGTGGTTCGTCGCCCACACATCGTCGGTCTCTTCGTCGACGACCATCCCCTGGATGTTGCGGTTTCCATAGGTGTAGATCTCGTCGAGCACGTCGTCATCATCCACAAAGGGGTTGTCCTCCGGGATCTCACCGTCCTCTTCGATGCGGATCACACTGCCCGCCGAGTCCTGTGTGTCCTGCGCCCGCGGCGGCTCAGCGCCGCGATCGCCGATCGACACCAGCAGCGTCCCGTCGCTCAGCCATCCCATCCGCGAACCGTAGTGGCGCCCCGGCCCCGAGTACCGCTCCTGTACGTACACATCTTCCAGATCGGTCAACTCCATCTCGTCGTCATCCAACTGCGCCCGGGCCACGGCGGTGGCGGTGTCCGAACCGTCGTCCTCCGGTTTGGAGTACGTCAGATAGATCCAGCCGTTGTCCTCGTAATCCGGATGCAACCGGACATCCAGCAGCCCACCCTGGTTCTGTGCTGTCAGCTCCGGAAGTCCATCGACCTCGGTGCTGTCACCGTCTTCGACCAACTGCAACCGTCCCGGCCGTTCCGTCACCAGCTTCCGGCCGTCGGGCAAAAACTCCACTGCCCAGGGATTCTCGAAGGGACCGGCCACTTCGCTGACCCGGATGTCCTGGTACTCCGTGCCGAACCGCTCTCCATCCACGGATTCGTCGTTGCCGTCGTTGTTTTCATTGTCGTCGTTGTTGTCAACGACCTCATCGTCGTTGTCCGGCTCTTCGACCGGTTCGTCACACCCGGCGAACATGAACGCAGACACCGTCGCCACCACCAGGCACCTCAACAACAATTGCTTGCACATCACAAAACCCCTCGACTCTTCAAAAAACACGAACTCTCGCAACTCAACTCGAACCGAACACAACGCCACCGAAACCGTTCCGGCACTACTCCAACACCATGTGCAGCTCACATCCTTCTTCTGTCGCCCTCCACCCGGGGGGAATCAACCAGACCCGGCCCCCATCCTGCAGATGGCGCGACAGTCTACCCTGTTGCATCTCGTTGTCCGGGTCAAACTCCCAGCCCACCCCCTCTGGCAGAGTACTGTCTCCGAACACATCGGAGCCATTGGCCATATTCACCAGAGTCTTTCGCGCCGGCAGTTCCACGCGATACACGAAACTGTCTTCCGGATGAGTGTGCACCGCCGGCCGGTGTGTCAGCACTTCCATCGCTCCGAAGCGCACATGCACCCGGATCGCCGGGTTATAGAACTGGGTGACTCCAATCTGGGAGCGCGCCCCGTAGATCACCATCGCCAGCGCCTTGGTACGAGTGGCAATACCGTGACCCACAAGCTGGCTGTGCAGCGAAAAGCCACTGATACAGTCGTCTTCCACCGTCGGACACCCGCAGTACTCGGAGACCGGCACCGGACCGTCGTAGTCCTCATCCACATCCAGCTTGTCGATAATCTCCGGAGGCGTATGTTCCTGCGGCAGCATAAATCCCACCACTCCCGACGGCAGCACCCCGCAGTCCAGAAGCACCCACAGCGGCATCCCCATATCCTGGGGCCCTCCGAAGGCATCCTGGTTCGACCGGTTCAGCAACTCGCAGAACTCGGCGTTGGATTCATCCTCAATCTGCAGCACCTCGAGGCTATGATCGGTGTCCACCTGCAGATTCAGATGATCCCGGTTGCGTCGAGTGGTCACCACATAGGGCTGAAGGTGCTGCTCGTATGGCTGATCTTGTTTCATAAAAACCGCCGCTCACGAGTCACTGCTATCAACGAATCCCCCATCGGTGCCCGGTCTGCCGGGCATCCTGCCTTCTGGCTTCTTACACTGCTGCGGCCCTCACTCCCCTGCCGAGCCGCTGATATGTCTCGTCACGCAGCCGCTGCATCCGTTCTGCCAGATCAGGCTGGTCCTCTTTCAACAACGGGAACAGCGCATCGAATGCATCGACCAGATCCGGCTCCGCAACGGCTCGCTGCATACCCTCTTCGAGCACTTTTTCAATCGCCAGACGGGCCTCCCCGTCGTTGCCGCTTCTCTTCAGCGCCAGCGCGTAAAATGCACGGGCGCACACGATCAACCGCTGCTCTCCGATTCGATCGAAATGCTGCACCGTCTCCGTGAGCGCCTTCACCGCCTTCTGGCTGTTGTTCGCGTCAAGGTGCAGCCGTCCGATCAACATCCGCGCTGCCGTCAGCGCCCCCACATCTGCGATCGAGCGCAGGGTGTTGCGCGCCTCCACCACCAGGGTGCGCGTCTCTTCGAGCCGGTTGACGTAATAGGCCAGCCTCGCCAGCGCCAGATTGCAGTGGGCGATGCCGCGGCGGTCGTGAAACTTCTCATAGAGCTGATGAGCCTGGCGAAGCTGTTTGGCCGCCCTCTTGTATTCTCCTCGATAAAATGCCAGCTCTCCCAGGGTCAACCGGCAGTCCGCGACGTCATGGTCCTGTTCCATCGCCTCCACATGTTCCAGAGCCGCCTTCGCCTTCGCTTCCGCCTTCTGAGGCTGGCCTACTTCTCGTAGAAACCGGGCAGCAAACCGAAGCCCAAACGCCTGGATCTGCCGATCTCCCAGGCTCTCCTCGGCGATAGCAGCCTGACGGAAGTGCACCTCCGCATCCCGATCCTGGCCCATTCTCCAACAGGCATCCCCCAACAGACGCAACACCCTCGCTTCCAGTGGTCGGTCCCCCAGCTTCTCAGCCCGCTCGACGCCATCCTCCAGAAACTGCTGTGCCTTCTTGTACAGCCCCCTGGCATGAGCGACCTGCCCCAGCCCGAACCGGCTGTACGTGTCCACCGCCTGAAGCTCCTGTCGAAGCGCCGGATCATCGCCCGCCATCTGGAACACTTCTTTCGTCTCCCGGCGCGCCTCCTGAAACCAGCCCGACGCATCCTTCAGATCCCCCTGGCGCAAATCGACCTGGCCCAGCCCCCAGCGCGCCCACAGCGCCACCGCCGGATCGTCGTCGTCCAACATCCGCCGGTAGTGATCACGCGCCGAGTCGTATTCTCCGATGCGCCGCTCCAGATGGGCCACCTCCAGTCGTACCTGTGGGCCCGACAACACCCCCGACACCCCGTCGAGCACCGAGCTGTCCACCGACACCCGGTTGTCCTCGGCCAGTTCCCTGGCGTCTTTAAACAGCCGCATCGCCTCGTCGAGCTTCGCCGATTCCACCGCCTGGCGTGCCGCCTTCACGGTATAGGCATACACCCCGGAGGGCTCGCGGGCCTTGCGGTAGTGCTCCACGAACTCCAGCGCATGTTCTCGATACCGATCCCCGTAGTGGGCCTTCTTCGCTTCCGCAGCCACCCGGTGCAATCCTCGCTTCGAACGACTGTTTTCAAGCTGCTTTAACAGCACGTCCCGCATCACCGCGTGGGTAAACTCCAACACGTCCCGCCCCCCGGTGCCGACCTCACGGAAGTACCCCCCTTCCACCAGCTTTTCGAGCACCTGGTCCAGATCGTCAGCCCAGGGCTGGTTGTCTTCCCGGCCCACGAACTGGCGCAACAACTCGTAGTCAAACCGATCGCCCAGAATCGCCGCTCTCTCCAGAATCGCCCTTGTGGCCTCGGCGTCGTCACTTCCGGTGGTCAGACGCGACAGCCGATAGCGCATCAACTCGGCGGTCTCCTCCGGCAACTCCGAGCGAATGTCCACCCCTGCCGACAGCGTCCAGCGGCCCTGGTTCCAACGCAGCTTTCCGCTCTCCTTCAGATATCCCAGCACCTGGGTGATCTGAAGCGGATTGCCCGACCCTCTGCTCGCGATCTGTTCGGCCAGTTCATCGTCCACCGGCGCCAGCTTTCGCACCAGGGACGCCGCCTCCTCTCCCGTCAGATGCTCCAGTCGAATTCGAGCCACGTTCTCCGGGCCCAGCCGCTCCAGCCGCTGAAGCGCGTAGCGCATCTCCGGGGACTGATCCAGCTCTTCGGCACGCACCGTACCCACCACCAGTACCGGCATCGGCTCCAGGTGCATGCCCACCGCCAGATGCTGCAGAAACGCCAGCGCCTCGTCGCCGGCCTGATGCAGATCCTCGAACACCAGCAGCCAGGGCTTGTCGCCCCCGGCGTTTCGAAGAACCTTCTCGATCATCGCAAACACCCGCTCCTGCACCGACACCCCCCCCTCGTTCGCCTCCTCCTCAAAGGTCGCCACATCTCCACCAGGGGTCATCAACTGCAGGCACAGCTCTGCCTCTTCGCTCGAAAAGTTCCACTTCGACAACCGCTTTGCCAGATGATGGGCCAGATCGTCGGGATCGACGTCACCGGTCTGAAGCAGCGTCTCCAGCACCTGACGTACCGCCGAAAATCCACTTCCTCCCCGCGAAAACGTCCCCTCCCCCACCCGCATGATCCCCGCCTCCTCGATGCGCACCCGCACCCAATCCAGCAGTCGAGACTTGCCGATGCCCGCCTCTCCCTCCAGAAACGCAATCGATCCTTCCCCGGTGCTGACTGTGTTGCGCACCATCCGCTCCAGGCTGCGCCGCTCGTCGTCGCGACCCACCAGCGGCGCCCGCGGTGCTCCCCCGGGACCGAACTTCGAGACATCTCCCCGCATCATCGACGACGGTGGAATCGTCTGTCCGCCGTGCCCTCCAAGAAAACCGGGACGCGACAGATTGCCCGCCCCGCTGACGTTGCCCCCCTCTGCACCCTGGCCCGTCAGTCCGGGGCCCGTCGATGCCCAGGGCACATAGGAAAATTCGTTGAGCACCGCCTGGATTTCCTGGCGCACTTCGGCGGCCGACTCAAAACGCTCTCCCGGATCTTTGGCCAGCAACCGATAGATGCACCGTTCCAGTTCCGCCGGCAGATCCGGGCCGCGCGACTCGATACGAGGAATCGGATCGTTGAGATGCCCCCGCATAATCTCCCGGGGACTATCGCCGGTGTACGGAGGAATCCCGGCGATAATCTCATACAGAATTACCCCCAGTGCATACAGATCGACCGGCGGGCTCGCCGGTTTGCGCCGAAACAGCTCCGGGGCCATATACCGCGGCGTGCCCAGGATGACCTTGTTGTCTTTCTCGCTGCCTTCGTCATCTTCGATGATGCTCTTTTCGGCGCCCACAAGCTCGTTGTCTGCATCCAGATCCCCCCCGTCCGCATGAGTGGCGGCAAGCCCGAAATCAACCAGCTTGATGATATCGTTGCCCCCATCATCGGTAGTCAGAAGGATGTTCGACGGTTTTAGATCGCGGTGGATAATCCCCCGGGCGTGTGCCGCCGACAACGCCGACAGAATCTGATCGGCCAGCGTCACCAGCCGCAAAATATCGAGCGAATTGCGCTTCAGCTCGATCAGACTCGTCCCGTCGAC
>SKMT01000700.1 GCA_007120915.1 Myxococcales bacterium
CCCAGCACCCAGCACCCAGCACCCAGCACCCAGCGCCCAGCGCCCAGCGCCCAGCGCCCAACACCCAACACCGACCACCCATCACCCACCACCGACCATCCGTATGCCGCAGTCGATGAACGAAATATCACGAAGAACCTGGTGGATGCTGGCGGCGATCGTGATGGCATTGATTACGCTGGTGGTGGTGATGCAGGCGGCGACGCTGGGGTTTTGGGAGCCCTGGGAGTCGTCGACGGTGCGCGCTGATATCGTCGAGCAGACCGAGCTCGACGACGAACAACTCGAACAACTGGCCGACGATCGCGAAGGGTGGTCGGCCGAACAGCTCGAAGAGGCGGTACAGTCACCGGCGGTGCCGACCCTGGAGGGTGAGCCGGTGGAGGTGTCCTGGCTGCGCGCGGCGTGGACCTCGCTGGTGGTCGACGATCAGCCCGTCGTCGAGACAGGGGCGGTGGGCACGACGGAGCGGCGCGCGAGGATGCCGCTGGTGCTTCTGGCTGTGCTGCTTCTGGGGTCGGCGATGGTGTGGGTGCGAACCCACGTCAGCGAGGGCGCAGCGGCGATGACGGCGGTGATGCTGGCGACGTCGCCGGTGGTGCTGCTGGGCGCGTTGTTTTTGTCCGGGCCGCTGGTGGCGGTGGCGGCGTCGGCGCTGGCGGTGATGGGGTTTTTCCACGCCATCTACGGCGAGGAGCGCACCTGGTTGTGGGTGGTGGTCGCCGCCGGGGCGCTGGCAGTGGTGGCGCTGGACATACGACTGGTGGGCGTTGTGGCCACACTGGCGGTGGTGGTGGCGCTGGCTGCAGCACAGGCGTTGTACGGGGAGAGCCCCGACGGTGACACCGAACAGCCCCCGGGGCTGCACCCCGGATTTGTGACGGTGGCGGTAGTCGGGTTCTTCGCTTTGATGGGCTGGGGGTGGGTTGTAAGCGACGGATACGAGGAGGGGATCTACCGCCCCGATATCGCACATCTTCTCTGGGTTTTGGTCCCAACAGTCGTACTCGCCGCGCTGGCGTTGGCGGCGCGACATACCACGGTGGGCCGGGCGCTGGTGGGGCTGAAGGGGTTGGTGTTCACCGCCGGTGGGGTGATTCCGCTGGTGGTGCTGGGGTTGGGGTGGGCGGCGGTGTTCCCCGCCGATCCCGATGTGGCAGAAGCAACACGCCCGGGGCTCGAATACCTGGTGGTGCAGCATCATCCCGGTGAGCTGGAGGCGGCCAACAACTTCTCCTGGTGGTGGCGCCAGGTCGGGTTCGGGCTGTTTCCCTACTTCATGCTGCTGGTGCCGGCGGTCGGTTATCTGGCCTGGAAGCTGCGGGCTGAATCTGAGACCACCCCCGTGCAGCGGTCGGTAGCGCTTCTGGCGGTAGTCTGGCCGGTTGCGGCCTGGGTGGTGATAGTGCCGGCGGCGTCCTTTGGTCACGCCGTGTTCCCGGCGTTTTTCCCGCTGGTGTTGGCGATGGGGTGGATGGTCTCCGACGGTGGGTTCTGGAAACAGCTTCGGGTGCGCCCGGCGCTGTATCTTGCGGTGGCCGCCATCGCGGTGTTCACCCTGATGCTGCTGGGCGATGATCTGGATGAGTTCCCGGGGCGTGTCGTCGACTTTGCGCTCGCCGGCGAGGAAGATCCGGGAGTGGACGACGACTTTCTGGCCGGCTCGATGCTCGAGACCTGGACGACCGTGATGATGGCGGCGGTTCTCGCCTACTTTGTGGGCATCCTCAGTTGGCTCGCCTTCGCCTGGGGTGATGCGAAGCGGCTGTTGGGGTGGGCCCGTTCGTTGCCAAAACGGATCAAGAAGTGGTGGAAACACCGCCGCGAAGACGGCACCGACGGCGAAATTACCGCCGGTTCGACGCCGGATGAAGACGTTGAGCCGAACCGCAAGTTCGCCGGCCAGCGGCGCATGGCCGAACGCGAAGCCTGGCGCGACGGAGAGGGTCGAGCCCGGGCGGTCGCCCGCCGGATCGAACGGCTCCCCGGGCTGGTGGGGCTGGTTGTGGCCGCCGGTGTCAGCTTCACCGCCGTTTTGCTCGTCGATGTGGTCGCTGAGTTGGACAACGAACTGTCGAGCCGGGCGGTGGTACAGGCATATCTGGAGCTGGCTGACGAAGACGATGCACTGTACCGATTCGACGTCGAGCAGCGCGACGACGGCTACTACGTGCGCGGCATCGACGAGCTGTCGAACCGCCGCGACTTCGAGCGCAGTTACGACGACGAACAGCGCCACTTCGTGCTGATTCCAGAAGACGAGCTCGCACAGTTTCACAGCACCATCCGCCGGGACCACGCCGAAAATATGCCCGTGCTCGCTGCCGGAGGCGGTATGTACCTGGTCTCCAATCGGCTCGAAGAGGGTGAAACGGACATCAGCCCCATCTCCCCCTACGTCCTCGACGAACCCGACGACGACTACATCGCCCTCGAATTCGAGGACAACGGCGAGATGAACCCCCCCGTGTTCAACCGGCAGATCAAGTTTCTGGGCTACCGGCTCGACCGGGGTTCCGCCGACGAGACAGCCGTCTATTCCTGGGGCGACACCATGGAGATCACCAAGTACTTCGAGGTGAAGCGCCGCGTGCCGCGCGCCCAGGAGATCTTCATGCACATCGACCTGGGTGGAAACCGCATCCACGGCGATCACGACCCTGTCGGCGGGCTGTATCCGACCAATCGCTGGGTCGCCGGCGACGTCATCAAGAATGTGCACGAAGTCGAAATCGATCGGTTCGTCGCCCCCGGCACCTACACGGTGTACACCGGGTTTTACAGCGGCGACGATCGGATGAGCGTACAGCCCGAATCGGCACATGATGGAGAGGATCGGGTCGATATGACGCGCATAGAAGTAGTGCCGTTTTAGGTGGGTGGTTTGCGAGGTGCCGCTGAGCCTCACATTCGTTCGGCACCTCCCCACTCGTGCCTCGTGGGGAGGAAAGCCGTGCAGCCCTCCACCGTTTCGGGTTCACGTCATAAACCAACCTCGGTGCAAAGCTGCACGGCTTCCCTCCCCGGATTCGCCGGGGAGGTGCCGAAGCGAAGCGAAGGCGGAGGGGCCCGTCGTAAACCAGAAGTTTTTCGTAACCAGACACCCAGAGAACCATGCAACTAAACCGCTTACTCCAGACACTACTCCTCCTCTCCACTCTCCTGCTGCTCCCCGCCACCGCCGCCGCCGAACCCAACCCGCTGGACACGGTCCTCGAAGTCACCGCCGAAACCCCCTGTGAACCCGAACCGATCGCCGGGGGCATCCAGTGTGTCGTCGACGACGAGCCGGTGTTTCAGTGGCTTCACCCGACGCTGTTCCAGGAGCCGAGTCGCTATCAGGATCGGCGCGAAGCGCTGTGGCCGGCGGGTCCGGTGCAGTGGGACGACGGGTACTACTACTCGGTGGGTGCTGAGTTGATTCGGTTTGAGCCGCAGGGCCGTCAGTTCACGGAGAGGGTGCGGTTTCCGGCGACGATTTTCGAGCTGGAAGCCACAGACGACGGGCTCGATGTGACCATCGAAGCCCCGCCGGCCCAACCCGGCGTTGACGTGCAGCCCGACGAGGGCGAGCGGGTGACGATCAGCTACGATCCCGAGCAGGGTGAGCCGCCGGGGCGAGGCGCTTTCGACTGGACGGCGACAGTCGGCTCGCTGCACGACGCGATGTGGCTGGAAGGCGTGGATATGGAGGCCGAACCGGGCGGTGCTGCCGATGAGATCGGCACCGATCCCGACGACGACCACCGGGCGGTTCAAATGCTGTCCTGGCGGATGGGCCATGACGCCACCAACCCCTACCTGCCGTTGTATCTGGGCGAAGCCTACCAGCGGCTCGGCGAGCCCGAGCAGGCCGAAGAGAAGTTCGAGCAGGCCGTTGACCATCAGCAGCTCGACTGGCTCGACGGGCTGCGCGCCGCTCTTCGGTTGCAGATGCACGGCCACGATGAGCTGGCGAACCGGGCTCATCAGCGATCGCTGGAGAGGATGGAGGACGCCGGGGTGCGCGGCGAATATGTGACGGCGCTGGTCAACACCACCTTTGCAGCGGTGTGGTTCCAGCATCTGATGAGCGACGCCATCGGTGATGGCGATGTTCAGCGCGCCGATGCCTACGCCCGGCTGCTCGACGAGACCTTTCCGGCCATGGAGGGCGCGCCTGCGGCCTGGACGAGACTGGCGGCATTTTTTCAGGAGCAGGACGCAGGTGATCTGGCCGACCAGTGGCGCGACCGCGCTGACGAAGTGCGTACCGTCGACCGGCCGGACTGGATCTTTGAGGAGGCAGCCCGAACGGTCGACCTGTATCTGATGTTGCAGATCGGACTGTTGCTTACCGCCGTGCTCGCCGGCGCAATTCTGGGGCTGTGGCGCTACCGGGAGGACGACGAAGAAGAGGATGACGAGGACGATGATGACGATGAAGGCAAGAATGGCCCGGAGGGCTGGAGAGATTACATCCCCCGGTTCAACCCCACCGATCTTGTCATGCTCGGCGGGGTGTTCCTGCTCTTGGTGTTCCTGCCGATGATGGTTGCCCCTCAGGTGCAGTCGGTGGCGACCATGGTCGAGGCGCCACCGGCGGCGTCCGGTGACGCCCTCGCCGCTCCGGCTGTCGCCGGGTGGGTGGAGTCGCTCGCCGACAGCGAACCGGCCGCCGAACTGCTCGAAGAGTCTGCTGCGGAGTTCGAGGCCACAAAACAGGGAACGATGGGCCCGGGCGACGTCGAGATCAACCGGGCACTCGTCGAAGCTGTCGAGGCGGACACCGCCGCCCGCGGGCCCAACAGACTGGCCGACGTGGAGGTGTCTCAGGCGGCGATGCACGAGTTCGAATGGCTCGCTCCTCTCCTGGACCTGGAGTTCGGCGGGCAGCCACTGCTGTTGCTTATTCTGGTGCTGTCTGCCAACGCGCTGATCTTCGGCGGGCTGCTGCAGGCGGTGGCCCGGCGGTTCGAGCCGGTGGGTCGGATCGGACGGGTGCTGATTGTGGGAGCGCCGAACTCACTTCGCGTGTTGCGGCTGCCGGTGTTGGCGGCGTTTTTCGTCGGCGTGATGCTGATGACCCCGTTCAGCCGCTCGATCATCACGTCCACCGAGGCGTCGATGGTCTCGTTTTACGGGCTTGAAGCGGCGCCGGCGGTGCCCGATACGACGCTGGCGACGACGGGGTTTGTGCTGGTGCTGGTGGCGTTGGTTGTTCACGCCGTCGGATTGGTGAAGGACCGACGCAACTGAAGGATAGTCGGGGGAAAGCGGCTTTTGCTGCCGACAACTTGCAATGCGGACGCCGGTAGACCTACTCTTGGCTCGTTGATTCGAGCCTCATAATGCACTTTCTGCTCAAAGAAGGGGAACTAGATGTGTTCCGGAAGGTACTGGAGTCGTTCTGTCTTGGTCGTGCTCATCAACATCGTCGCATTGGCTGGACCGGCCTGTTCGGATGCACCCGAAGATAATTCGGCGAATTACAACAATGCGAACAACGCGAACATCAATTCGAACAACGCGAACATCAATTCGAACAACGCGAACACCAATTCGAACAACGAGACCAACAACGAGACCAACAACGAAACGAACAACGAGACCAACAACGAGACCAACAACGAAACCAATAACGAAACGAACAACGAGACCAATAATCAGACAAATGATGTCGATATTACGGATACGGTGCACGTCGCCTATGTCGAAGAACTCTGCGAGGTTGGTCCGGATGGATTTGAGTGGTGTTATGAGGCAGACTCGTTGGATCACGAGCTGTGGAAACAGGCCGTAGTGGTCGTGGAAGGAGGCAGTTCCTATGTCGGGGGCGATGGAATCGAGCCCGGCTCTTCCATTACGGAAGTCGACTCCGGGGCCGTCTGCAGAGTCGACGACAGCGGAGACGAGGAGTGGTGCGTTGAGTTCGCGGACGGTGTCGATGATCTCGCTGTTGACTCCAACGAAGATATCTACGTGCCGATCGGAGCCTCGGTCAGCGACTTTGACGACAGTGCGCTGTGCAGATTTGACGACCAGGGCGATGAACAGTGGTGTGCGGATCTCGACTTCAGGCCTCGCGCGGTCGCAGTCACGCCCGATGGAAGTGACGTGTATGTCGGAGGGTATCTCGACACCATCTGCCGCTTCGATGATCAGGGGGAACAGCAGTGGTGCAACAGTGACTACCGTGGATCCCCTCAGGCGATGACGCTGACCGATGCTGGCGAACTCTTCGTTGGTTTCGGCGGTGGGTTCTCTGACGCCGAGGTGTGCCGAGTCGACGAGCAGGGAGACGAATCGGGGTGCTTTGAGTTGCACGGCGGTGGAATGACCAGTCTCAACAGTGACACCGATGGCGATTTATACACCGGCTTGACTGATGAAGAAGACAACCCCTGCAAATTGGCTGATGACGGCGAACTGATCTGGTGTAACTCCGGTGAGCGAACGGTGGAGTCGGTGGCTCCCGTGGCCAACGGTACGCTCTTTTCAGCAGAGGAAGCGGCGGTGGTGCAGTACGACGAAAATGGAGATAAAATCGGTCAAGTCCAGCGACTGGGGCCGATGGATATCGCTGTTGCCCCGGAGTGAACAGCGCACCTGATGCGTGTACTCCACTGACCTCCCCCGATAAAAATTCAACGGGGGAGGTCTACCAGTTTATTCTTCGCCAAACAGCATCTCACGCGCCTCTTTCGCCGTGGCCGGCTCGCGGCCGACGTCGCGCACGATCTCGACGGCCTGCTCGATCAGCTCGCCGTTGCCGCTGACCTTTTCGCCGTCCGGCAGATAGAAGGTGTCTTCGACGCCGGTGCGGATGTCCCCGCCGAGTTCGACGGTCTTGCGCAGCACGGGCCACACTTCTTCGCGGCCCACCACGATCGACTGCCAGTGCACGTCGTCGGGCATCTCGTCGATCAGAATCGGCAGCAGATCTTCTCGGGCTGGCATTCCACTCTGCACACCCTGGATCAGCGACACCGTGAAGGGGCGCTTGAGCATCCCGTTCTTCTCGTACAGCGACAGGCTTCGCAAAATCCCCATGTCGAAGCATTCACATTCCGGGGTGACGTCGTTTTCGTACATCACGTCCAGGTAGCCCTGCACCTTCTCGACGGGGTTGTCGAACATCAGAGGCGGCCAGGCCCAGTCTCCATTGCTTCTGACCTTCAGATAATTGATCGACCCGGAGTTCATCGCCGCCATGTCTGGCTTGCACGCTTCCAGCAGGCCCGTGGGACCGCTGATATCGTCGCCGATGATCCCGGTGGTAAAGTTGATGATGATGTCCGGACACTTGTCCTTGATGCGGTTGACCGCCTCCTGAGCCAGCTCGGGATCCCACACGGGCATCCGGCCCATCTGCTGGTCGCGAAAGTGCATGTGCACCACCGCCGCGCCGGCGTCGTAGGCCTCTTTGGTCGACTCCGCCATCTGCTCCGGAGTGTAGGGGACGGGATGTTTCTGAGGGTTGGTCAACACGCCGTTGAGCGCGCAGGTGATGATGACCTTGTCGTCTTGTGACATCGCTGCCTCCTGGGGGTTGGTTGTGCGGTTCGGGCGCCGATACATCGCTGTTAAGTGAGCGCACACTAACCAACGGTGCGGTAGATGGCAAGGGCGTGGTTTGCGACGTGCCCCTCCGCCTCACATTCGTTCGGCACCTCCCCACTCGTGACCCTCGTGGGGAGGGAAGCCGTGCACGAAATATCTGCTTTTATCCCCCAATCTCCAAAATCTCCTTATCTCCTCTTGCTTACACATCTCCCCCAAGACCCAAGACCCGAGACTTACCCCTCCGTCTTATCGAACAACTCCACCGTTCGATACGGATAGGGAATCTCGATGTCCGCCTCATCGAGCGCATCTTTGACCTTCGTGGCCACTTCGTCGCGGGCCAGCGTCTCGCTTCGTCGATCCGATTTGGTCCAGTACTGGATGCGGAAGTCGATGGAGCTGTCGCCGTGGCCGATCACAATCGCGCGTGGGGCGGGTTCGTCGAGGATCAGCTCACAGTCTTCGAGCGCCTCCAGCATCACCTCCCGGCCCTCCGTGATGTCTTCGTCGTAGCCGATTCCGGTGTCAAAATTCGACCGGCGAGTGTCGTGATCGGTGTTCACCGTCACCGGGCTCGAATAGACATCGGAGTTGGGGATGACCACCAGCTCCCCGCTGTAGGTGCGAAGCGAGGTCGAGCGGATGTTGATGTGTTCGATGGTTCCGGCGAATTCGTCGACTTCGATCTGGTCGCCAACGATGAAGGGGCGCTGCCACAACAGCAGAATGCCGGCCAGAAAGTTCTGGAAAATATCCTGGAAGGCAAAGCCGATGGCCACACTGGACAGGCCGAGTACGGCGACCAGATCGCCGGCTCTGAGCCCGGGGAACACAATGGTCGCCGAGGCGAACACGCCGACCACGATCAGCGCCGTGCTCACCGCTGTACCCGCAAGGTTTGCCAGACTGGAGTCGGGGACCGCCTTTTCGGCCAGGTTCTCCACCGCGTTGCGCGTAGACTTCGCCAGGAAAACGAAGACGAACAACACGACCGCCGCCATCACCAGCGTCGGCAGCACCTGCAGGAAGTTGTTGACATAGTCCTCGGCGACTTCGACGAGGGTTACGGGGGAGAACTCAACATCGGCGATGAGATACATGTACAGCCTGGAAACAACATGAACATCAACAACGGAGTCCTGAGTCTCAAGATCCGAGACTCAAGACTCAAGACCCAAGACCCAAGACCCAAGACCCAAGACCCAAGACCCAAGACGCACGACCCAAGACTCAAGACCCAAGACCCAAGACCCAAGACCCAAGACCCAAGACCAATCAGTACCGGTAATACTCCGGCTTGTACGGCCCCTGCTTGTCTACGCCGATGTACTCGGCCTGTTCGTCGCTCAGCTCGGTGAGCCTGGCGCCCAGCTTTTCGAGGTGAAGCCGGGCGACGTGTTCGTCCAGTTTCTTGGGAAGGGTGATCACGTCGATGCCGTAGTCATCGGCGTTGTTGTGCAGCTCCATCTGGGCGAGCACCTGGTTGGTGAAGGAGGCGCTCATCACGAAGCTGGGGTGTCCCGTGGCGCAGCCCAGGTTCACCAGCCGTCCCTCGGCGAGGATGATGATGGAGTTGCCGGTCTCCTCGAAGGTCCACAGGTGCACCTGCGGTTTGATCTCGTCTTTGGTCACCTCACCGCGCTCGCGCATCTCGTTGAGCCCGGCCATGTCGATCTCGTTGTCGAAGTGCCCGATATTGGCGACGATGGCGTTGTTGGGCATCCGGCTCATGTGGTCGGCGGTGATGACGTTAAAGTTGCCGGTGGCCGTGATGTAAATGTCGAATTCCTGTTCCAGCGCATCTTCGACGGTGATCACGTCGATGCCGTGCATGTTCGCCTGCAGCGCGCAGATCGGGTCGATCTCGG
>SKMT01000473.1 GCA_007120915.1 Myxococcales bacterium
CATTGGCGAATTTTCATTGCACTTCCTGAGAGACAAGCAGCAGAACGAGGTCGATTTCGTCCTCGTTCGAGACGGCGAGCCCTGGGTGTTGATCGAAGTAAAGTCCTCGGCGAGTAGGTCGCTGTCCAGCTCCCTGTTTCGATTCCGCGATCAGCTCGATCCTGTTCACGTCTTCCAGGTTGCAATGGATGCGGACTATGTCGATCGAAACTGCTTCGAGTTAGACGAGCCCACGATTGTCCCGGCGCGAACCTTGTTGAGCCAACTGGTGTGAGAGAACCGGAGTGCCCGGTCGCAGACCTGCGAGGCGGCGATGTGTAAGCAACAGGAGAGTTGGGGATGCTGAAGATGAGGAGAGGTGTAAGCAGCGAACGAAATTGGAGCCGATGACATCCCCAGGCCACGCGAGGAGCATCGCGACGTAGCGTGGCTGTCATCGCAGTGCCGGGCGACCATTCGATTCGCACCGTGTCAGTCTCGATCTGCCGGGGGCCGCGGATATACCTCGTGCCCGACAGGTCGGCTGCGAAGACCCGTGCTGGGGGATGGAAATGGGAAGGGGATGACGGCGGGCTAGCCCCGCCCTTGCGTGTCCCGCGGGTCAAGCCCGCCGTACACGAGAAAGGTTGGAGGGTATCGCAATCTAGCTGTTCAAAGCGGTTCACCTGCGGCGCAAGGCACGCAGGGCTCTGAAAACCAACAAACATAACTCTCTCGGCAGATTAATCGTCGTGGGACATCATGAACTTGGTCATATGGGACTCCTTCACTGAGTCTCCAGTCTTATCGGCAATATTAAATCTCCCAATCCCCCTAATCTCCCTATCTCCTTTTGCTTACACATGCTGATTTTTGCTTACACATGCTGAGCTGAGCAATAACTACGAAACCTCTCGCCCGAACACTCGCAGAATCAGCCCCAGCCCCAGAATCCCCAGCGGCAGCGCCAGCCAGGGCGACAGCCCGAAGGCCACGCCGATGTAGCCGAATCCGGCGGCCAGGATCATCGCCACCGTCGCGTAGGGTGCCTGGGTGCGCACGTGGTCGACGTGGTCGCTGCCGGCGGCGATGGAGCTGAGGATGGTAGTGTCCGAGATCGGCGAGCAGTGGTCGCCGTAGATTGCACCGTCGAGCACGGCGGCGAAACAGAGCATCAGCACCAACATGGCGTGGGGTGAGCCGTCGCCCAGTTGGAAGGCCAGCGGGATCATCGTCGGCAACAGGATCCCCATCGCGCCCCAGCTTGTGCCGGTGGCGAAAGCGACGGCTGCGGCAACCAGGAACGTGATCAGCGGCAGCATCGCCAGCGTGATAAGCCCCTCGACGGTACCGACCAGATAGATGCTGGTGCCCAGGTCGTCGCAGACCGACCGGATCGCCCAGGCGAGCACCAGAATGGCGACGGCCATCCACATCGAGGGGATCGTTTTGAGCCACGCCTTCAGTGCTTCGATGGGATTGAGCAGCCGCTGGCCCACAGCCAATGCCACGGCGACGACACTTCCCACCACGGCGGCCCAGAACAGAACCATCGCCGAGTCGGCGTCGGAGAACGCGTCTTGCCATGCCTGCCAGGAGACCAGATCGACCGCCACGATGCCGTCGGGGCTGCCGGACCAGAAGACCCCGCCCATCGTCGCGGCGATGACCACGCCGATGGGAACGGCGGCGTTGTACCAACGGGGGGCCACCCCCGGTTTCGGTCCGATTTCCAGAAAGGATTTGCTCGTGAGCGGAACCGACCCATCGGCGATCACCTTGCCCTCCGTCGCCGCGCGTTTTTCGGCGCGGAGCATGGGCCCGAAGTCCCGCGACTGGAAGACGTTCCACAACACCAGAGCCAGCGCGAAGATGCAGTAAAACCGAAAGGGGATGATCCCCAGAAAGATCTCGTAGCCGCTCATGTCGAGGTGAAGCTGGTTGGCCAACTCCTCGAACAGACCCACCTCGTAGCCGATCCAGGTGGAGATGATGGCCAGCCCGGCGATGGGCGCGGCGGTGGAGTCGACGATGTAGGCCAGTTTCTCGCGGCTGATCTTCTTTTCGTCGCTGACGGGGCGCATGGTGGTGCCGACGACGATGGTGTTCGCGTAGTCGTCGAAGAACATCACGAAGCCCATCAGCGCCGTGGCAATCCGCGTGGAACGCGCCGATTCCGCGATGTCGGAGATCAGCTCGAGTACTCCCGCCATCCCGCCCATGCGAATGATGACGTGGACCATGCCCACCAGCCCGAAGGTAAAGCCGATGATGTAGAGGTTGAACGGGCTGGTCAGATTGGAGACGAGATAGTCGCCGGCCTGCACGGTGCCGTCGACAGGGGCGTAGTCCGCGAAGATCACGGCGCCAAACCAGACGGCGGCGGCCATGGCGATGAGGATTTTTCGAAAGAAGAGCGCCGCGAGAATCGCGATCAAGGGAGGCAGAATGGACGTCCAGTCCCCGACGCGTTGGGCGCCTTCGGTGTGGGCCAACTCGGTGCCGTCTGCTGACGACAGACTAACCTCCAGGTGCAGATCTCCCGAATCGAGCAGGGTGGTGTGAAACTCCAGAAGCGGGGCTTCCGGAGAGTCTGTAGCCTCCAGCCCGGCAACCTGAGACGCCTCCTGCCAGACCACCGATTCGAGTTGATCGGTGCCGTGATGGCCAACGCGCACTTCCTTTGCGGAGCCGATCACTTCGTCGAGTTCGTCGCTAATTTCGCCGATCTGGGCGCGGACCAACTGCTGGGCGGTGATTTGCTGGGCGGCCTGCGGGTCGGGCTCGGTCATCGGCAGCACGACGGCCACGACCACAACGGTGATGATCAGGCCCAGAACCCGCCATTTGTGATCGGCGAGCGTCTGCAGCAATGCGTTGTCGTCAGAAGGGGACGTCATCGCGAGATCGGATCGTCGGCGCAGGTTCTGACCCCCGGGCCTCTGAAGGCCGCTCGGGCAGACGGGCAGGGGGAGTGTCAGGGGGCACAGTATGACAATTGACCGGCGAGGTCGACGAAGCTCGACGGGATTGGTGTTGGCCCGGCTTCTGATTCGTAGCGCGTAGCGAGATGACGGCGCCGATTTCGTCATCGTCGAAGGATGTCGATATTCGGTCTCGACGTGGAGCCGAACTGATCGGAGTCGAAATGGCGCAGGGCAGCAACTTTTGGGATCGAAAGTACAGAACGCCCAGTTTTGTGTATGGCCGGCAGCCCAACCGGTTTCTCGTCGACGTCGCACCGGCACTTCTCGGCTCCGGAGCCCGGGTGTTGAGCCTCGGCGAGGGAGAGGGCCGAAATGCAGTGTGGATGGCGCGGCAGGGCTGGTCGGTCACGGCCGTCGATTATTCACGGGAGGCGCTCGCGAAGCTGGACGAGTTCGCGCGCCGGTGCGGGGTGGAGATCGAAATTCACCGTGCCGATGCGGTGCAGTTCGACGCCGGTGCCGAACGCTGGGATTCCGTTGTGCTGTTGCACATCCACCTTGCGCCCGAGCGGCGTCGTAGACTCCACGAAAAGGTTGTGCGGGCGCTTCGCCCCGGCGGGGTATTGCTGCTGGAGATGTTGCGCTGTGAACAGCAGGCACAGCCGACGGGAGGCCCCGAACGCCGCGAGTTGTTGTACACCGCCGATGAGCTGCAGCGGGACTTCGGTACGCTTCATATCTGCCGTCTTGTCGAGGAGGACTGGTCTATCGACGCCGGAGAACACCAGGGGATGACCAGTGTGGTCAATCTGGTTGCCACAAAAGAGTGGGGATAGGCGTAGCTCGGTTCATCACGGAGGTATTCGGTGTTGTCTGGCGGCCCAATGCGCCGTATCAATGTCGAAGTTATGTCATCACCACTGTCTGTATTCGACGGAGCTGCACCGATGCGCCTGTCAGACAAAGCGATAATCTGCGGACTTGTTGCCGGAATCGCACTTGTGGGCTGCGACAGCGACACGCCGACGGCCTCGCAGACCGATGAACAGGCGGTCGCACAAGAGTCCGTCGCCGTAGAAGCTGAACCGGACGAGGTCGGTCAGGACGAGCCGGCTGATGGAAACGAGCCACCGTCGCAGCACGACGACGATGAGAAGACTGCGGCGCCTCGCCTGGTGGTCGAGCAAGAGGACGAACAGCCGTTGTCAGCGTCGGAGTACTTTTCGTTCGTGCTCTCTGAGGGGGGCCACCAGTTTGTGGTGCTCGAAACGAGTGCGCCCCGCGACCTGAAGATCGACGAGCTGGAACGGATTTCCGATAGTTCCACAACGGCGGCGTTAAAACCGGAGGCGATGGAGGAGACATGGGAACGGCTTCAAGGACACAGCTTTGATCTGTACGACGCTGAGCAGATGGCCTGTCGGGCCACTGTTACCGACGTGTTGGCGCTGTCCCGGGATCACGGAAATGCCTATGAGTCGGCGGGATTAACGCAACCTTCGGCGGAGAAGATCTGGAGGCTCGGAAGTCGGTCGGTCGTCGCCGTTGTCGAACCGCAAGACGGAACAGACTGTGCTGATGCATTCTGGGCGCGGGGGGCCAACGCCTCAACGCCGGTGTTCTGGGATACATTCGAGCTGAGTGAGGAACAAAAGTCTGCGGTGACCCGTGCCCTCCGAGAAGCACCGGTCTACGAGGAGTTGGGAACCGATAGACAGTGGCATATCGAACAGCACGGCGAAGAACATGCCAGAGAAGACCCCTGGCTGAACATGGAGTTTGCCGGCTTTCGTCATCCCACAACCGACCAGGAAATGGTGTTTGTTAACACGATGGAAACCTGGATTGATCCAGGAGGGGGTGGATACAACCCCGGAGGAGATAGCTGGTCGATATTCGTGATCGAGTCGGACGGGACCGTTCGCATCCATCATCCGGAAAGTGCAAGAGCCTATCGGACGCTCAAGCCCACGGTGGCGGTGGAACTCGACAAGGGAGACGAACCGGTATTCGTAAGTGATCGTGATCAGCGGACCCGGGCGGATCGAGAAGTTGTTGAGGTCAAAGACGGAAGCTACGACCTCGTGGATAGTACCCCGCTGGCCCTGCCACCGGATAATTAACCCGGATTATTCATGAGATTCGTCGCGAGACACAGCAGGGCGTACGCTCACTGGATGATGACGACCGACGCAATGCCTCGCATTGTGGAGGGAGAGCGACCACCGGGAGTGTTTCAGCACCAGTGAGCGTGAGCATCTGCGAAGTCGTAGCAGAATCCTCATGAATAATCCGGGTTAGGTCCGGAGTGGAAACCGACCAGACTAACGGTCACGGCTCAAATGAGAAGAGCAGGAGTGGGAATGTTTAGTCGTCGGACTGCGGCCGTTCCTCCCGGCCGTCGATATGCACGGCGAACCGCCCGGCGTCACGGGGGTGTGTCGGCGCGGCTTCGTCCCAGGGCCATCCGCCGAAGCGGGTCTTCTGGTAGTCGAGCATCGCCTCGCGGATCTCGCCGGGGTAGTTCATCACGAAGGGGCCTTGCTGGGCGACCGGTTCGTCGAGGGGCTTGCCCTGCAACAGCAGGATTTCCGTGGGTTCGGCGCCGTTGATCAGTTCGATGGGCTCGGTGGGTTCGACCTGTACGCGTCGGTCGTTGGGGATTTGTTGGCCGGCGGCGGTGACACCATCGCCCTCGAAGACGTACAGCGAACGGTTCACCCCCTCCGGGGCTTCGGGGACGGTCCAGGTGGCGCCGGGATCGAGTTGCAACGTCCAGATCGCGACGTGGTGTTCCGGGTCATTCGCCCAGGATTTCGGCGGCGGTTCGGGCGGGGTCAGCCCGTCGTAGCCGCCGGCGACGACGGTCAGTGTCGTCTCGTTGCCGTCGTCGTCGACGAAGCTCTTCTGTGGAACCTCGTCGCTCCAGAACATCGCGAAGTGGGGGTCGACCAGTTTGTCGTCGGCGGGAAGGTTCAGCCAGATCTGAAACAACTCCGTGGTGTTGGGCCGGTCGCGGTGGATCAGCGGAAACATCTCGGAGTGTACGATGCCCCCGCCGGCGGTCATCCACTGCACGTCGCCCTCCCCGAAACGGGCCTTCGCGCCGAGCGAGTCGGTATGGTCGATGAACCCCTGTCGCGCCAGGGTGACGGTTTCAAATCCCCGGTGTGGATGCTGGGGAAAGCCCGGCACCTTTTTGCCGTGGTACATGCTCCAGCCGTCTTTGCCGGTGAAGTCATTGCCCAGCGGCCGCCCCTTCAGAAGTTCAGGATCCGGGCCCATCTCGTCGTTGCCCTCGGGGAACCGGTCCAGGTGGTGGACGCAGAACAGAAAGGGGTCGGAGGTGGTCCAGGGTGGGGCTCCCAGCGGCGAAATATCGATGATGGCGTCGCTCATGGTCTCCTCGGAGGTTTTGGCGGAGGGGGATAAGTTCGACCTTTGCGTGGGTGCTCATACCGAAACTGACGGTGACTGTCATGGCCACCAAAGCCCGCCGGGCATTGATCAGCGCCGGCGTCGGTGACACTTTGTCGCTGTGCAGTGGACTGCAATGGATTCGATTTTCTTAGAGGAGGAACGACGATGGCTCAGCAACAGCGAATACTGGTCACGGGAGCAAACAAGGGCATTGGCTTTGCGACGGTGCAGACGATCCTGGAGGGGGGCGACAACCGTTTTGTGTTCCTCGGCTCTCGCTCAAAGCAGCGAGGAGAGGCGGCTGTTGAGAACCTGCTGGATGACCATCCGGAGTTCGAGGGGCGGGTTCAACTGCTTCAGTTGGATGTGGCCGATGACGCATCGGTGGAGGCGGCAGCCGGGCAGGTTGCGGGGCAGTTCGATGAAGATGCTCCGCTGTACGGTGTGGTCAACAACGCTGGAATCGGCCTGGGAAGCGCCGATATGCAGAAGGTGCTCGACGTGAACACACGGGGCCCGAAGCGGGTGTGCGATGCCTTCCTTCCGCTGATCGATCCCGACGGCGGGCGGGTGGTGAATGTGGCGTCGGCGTCGGGGCCCAATTTCGTGAACCGCTGCAGTGAACAGCGCCAACGGCTGTTGACCAGCCCCGAAGTGACCTGGGAGCAGATCGAAGAGTTGATGGAAGAGGCCGTGGCCATCGAAACCGAAGGCGGGGACTTCGAAGAGGCGGGCCTGGGAGACGGGTCGCCCTACGGGCTGTCGAAAGCCTGTTTGAACGCCTACACCATCGCCCTGGCCCGGGAGAACCCGAACCTGGTGATCAACGCCTGCACCCCGGGGTTTATCGAAACGGACCTGACCCGTCCGATGGCCGAAAGCAGGGGAGTGGACCCGGAAGAGATGGGAATGAAGCCGCCGCGCGAGGGCACGAGGTCGATCCGGTTTCTGCTGTTCGACGAGCCCGGCGGGACAGGCTGGTATTTCGGCAGCGACGCCGAGCGCAGCCCCCTGGATCGGTACCGATCCCCGGGAGATCCGCCGTATCGCGGTGACGACGAATAGTGGCGCCAGCCCGGCGAAGCCGACGAGGGTGAGCATGATCTCAAAGTAACACATCAGCGTGAAGGTGGCGGCTCTGGTGTCTGGTCACAGGGGAGTGTCTCGTTTCATCCCGGCAGTCGGTTGATTTGAACAACGACCAGGGATGCGCAATGTTTTATGGAACGGCCCTACAGCCGCCAAACTGTCATTAACGCCGGGAGCCGGCGCCTTTTTTGCACGTCTTTTGCACGGGGACGAACAACTATGGATATTGTCAGATTGATCGGCCTTGGGGTTTTCCTGGTGATCATGGGCAGCGCCGGTTCGGCGGCGGCAGATTCGCCCTCGTTGACGGGAACATACCTGTTGGATGAAGAAGCCAGCGATGACATGGTGGAGAGCTTCGAGCCGGCCATCGAGGAGATGGGACGTGTGCGACGTGGGTTTGCCCGGCGGGCCATCGAACGGGAGGACGGCCCGGATCACCAGGTGCTGATCAACCACTCCGACGACGAGATTTCGATCCAGTTCGGCGACGAGCCGGTGCAGCGGATACCGCTTAACGGACAGACGGTGGAGAACAAGAACAGCGACGGCGACACCATCGAGCAGAGCGCTCGAGTCGACGGCAGCCAAACAGTGATGGTACAGACGCAGTCCGACAAGGGTGTGACAGCAACCGAGTACCGGCTCGATACGGACACCGACAAGTTGGAGGTAGCCATGGAGTTGGATTTCGATCAGCTCCCGAAGAAGGTGGACTATCGCATCGTCTACGACCGGCAGTAAAAGGGCGAGTCGATGGAGCAGCCACGATAGCCTGGCAGGATCGTGGACCAGGGCAATCATCCAGCGTGTGCGGTTTCGACGCATTGACACCATTGCCGGGCGCCGGGTTCACGCATCGCTGTCGGCTCCGCGAGCCCGGTAGTGTCGAACGGAAACAGATGTAACGGCAGGTCAGTGGCTAAGCGTTGGGATGTAGCAATAATCGGCGGGGGCGCGGCCGGGTTCTTCGGTGCGATCCATTGCGCGCAGGCGGCTGACCAGGCCCGGGTTGTGGTGCTGGAGGCGTCGCGGCGGGTGCTTACGAAGGTTCAGATCTCGGGGGGTGGGCGCTGCAACGTCACCCACCACTGTTTCGATCCCGACGAGATGGCCCGGCGCCACTATCCGCGGGGCCACTACGAGTTGATTGGCCCGATGTACCGATTCGGGGTCACCGACACCATCGAGTGGTTCAACGGCCACGGGGTGGAATTGAAGACCGAGGCCGACGGGCGGATGTTTCCTGTCACCGACAACTCCCAGACGATCATCAACTGCCTGGAAGATGCCGCCCGGCGCGCCGGTGTGGTCGTGCGAACCTCGGCGCCGGTGCGACAGTTGACGCCGCCGGATGGGGACGCAGAACCCTTTGAGTTGGTGGTCGACGACGACGAGTCGATTGTTGCCCGAAAGGTGCTGGTGGCCACCGGAGGGATCCGCCTGTCGCGAAGTGCTTCGATGGTCGACAGGCTCAATCACAGCCTGGTTGAGCCCCGTCCGTCGCTGTTCACCTTCGACATCGACGACGAGCGCATCGACGGGCTTGAGGGCATTTCCGTGGAGCCTGTGGAGGTGGCTATCGAACAGGTTGGGCTGGACAGCCGGGGGCCGCTGCTGATTACGCACCGCGGAGTCAGCGGGCCGGCAGTGTTGGAAATGTCCGCCTGGGGTGCCCGTCGGTTGTCCGAGTTGGATTACCGTTTTGAGTTGACCGTCGACTGGCTGCCCGATGTCGCCGACATCGAACAGCGTCTGTTGCAGAAGCGAAAGGAGGCGGGCCGGCGTCAGGTCAACACCCTGTCGCCCTTCGAAGGGCTTCCCAACCGGCTTTGGGCACGGCTGGTCGCCGCCGCCGGAGTGTCCGGGGACTGCCAGTGGTCGTCGCTGTCGGCGGACCAACGCAGACGGCTGGTCGACCAGTTGCGCCGCTGCACCTTTCCGGTCGACGGCAAAAGCACCCACAAAGAAGAGTTCGTCA
>SKMT01000365.1 GCA_007120915.1 Myxococcales bacterium
CTCGATCTTTGACAGGTGAATAGCAACGGATCGTTCAGGTGGTCGCCGACACAGGAGACCACCATGAACATCAAGAACATCAAGGAAATCGACGACGGAAAATTCGAGATCAGATTTTCCTACATCGACGAACTGACCGGCAAACGCCGTCGGGTCAGAAGGCGCATTGAAGGCACGGTAGCCGATGCGATTGAGTATCGAGATACTCTGAAGCGAAAAGCCAAGAACGGCAATCTGGGGCGGTCTGAGCGGGTCGATAAGCCACTGTCTGAATGGTTGGACGATTATCTGGAACACCGAAAAAAGGTGGACCAGGTCGCACCCTCGACACTGGAGAATGAGACCCTTCTGTACAGCTCGAATATTGTCCCAGACATCGGAGACTGGCGGCCAGATGCGGTTGAGTTACACCATCTGGACCAGTTGGTGTCGGAATGGCTCACGAGCCGTAAAGACAACGGCGAGCCGTATAGTACGACAACCATTCACAACCGGGTCGGATATTTGACCAGATTGTTGCGATGGGTCTTCAAACGGATCGGGAAACCCACGGGATTTCTCCGGGACGTAGACAGGCCAGCGAAGGCCAAGAGACGAAAGGGGAGGGTTCTGTCACCGGAGGAAGTGAAGTCGCTTCTGGACGGTCTGACACCCTTCTGGGCGATACTCGCCTACAGCTTGCTCGTTACGGGGCAGAGGTGGGGGGCGGTCACGGCCCTCAGATGGTCAGATGTCGATTTCGTTGACGAGACCATCACTTTTGAACGGTCCCACTACAGGGGCCAGGTCAGGGAGGGCAACAAGTCCGGGGATATCGTCCGGATTCCGATGCCCGATGCTCTTAGCCGGCGCCTGAAGAGGCATCGGCAGTGGATGATGAAGACACAGCGGGCGGGGTTTGACACGGGACTTGTGTTCCCAGCCCGTGTTGACGATCCCGATGATGCCGCGAACAACGGTTTCATCGAATCAGCGTCGCTGAGAAAGCAAATGCAGCTTGTGTGCGATGAGCTGGGGATTGACCGATGCAGTCCCCACGACCTTCGCCGGACCCACAACACCATGTTGGTAGAGTCAGGGGTTGAAGGGACCATCATCCGGTCAATCACTGGACACAGTGACGAGGCGATGACCGACCACTACTACCACGGGTCGAAACAGGCGAAATCGGACGCTCTCAACCGTGTTGTGAGCATGGTCGATTGATGGTCATTGGACCAGAAATTGGACCACACCAACAAACACCAAAATTCAGAAATGGAGGAAACCCGCATAAACGTTGACGATAACAGGATCAAAGAAAGTTGGAGCACTAGAATCGCACTCTAGAGGTCGCGGGTTCGAGACCCGCCGGCTCCACTTCAGATGCCCGTGTCACCGTTCGGTGGCGCGGGTTTTTATGTAGATATACCACGAACGGGGTATTTCGACGCGTGAGGGGGGTCATTAGGATGGCCGTTGTGCATAGGACGGCCTGGGGGTCTTCAGCCGGGCTGTGGGACGGGCTCCCACAGCCCGGTTACTCTGTTGAGCAGTAGCGAAGCTCAGCCCAGGGGGCATCGGCGTTGATGCAGGCGTCGCCGTTGCAGTCGTCATCGTTCATGCAGGGGGTCACACAGATGTCGTCGCCGCTGTCGCCCACGGGTGCACAGGTGGTGCCGGAGGGGCAGCCGTCGTCGTAGAGGCTGGACCGGTTGCAACTGTCGCCGACGGACTTGCCCGATGAACCGCCGTTGGGCAGGCAACGGAAGTTGGGGGTGCAGGTGTGGTCGGGGAAGGCGGGGTCGGCGGTGCAGCGTGCACCGGATCCACAGTCATCGGCATCCGGAGAGCAACGTTCGGTGCAGAAGCCGTATTCGTCGAGATCGATGTCGTCTTCGTCGTCTTCGGTGTCTTCAAAAAACGGGTTGGTGCAATACTGGTCGGAGGGGCAGCCCTGGTGGGTTTCGCGTTCGCACAGGCGCAGGCACTCTTGCTCGATGCACACGAAGTCCTTGTCGCAGTCGCCGGAGCCAAAACAGGAGTCACCGGCCTGGCCGCCGCCGGCGTCGTCGTTATCCCTGCAGGTAGACAGAAAGTGGGTGGGTTCCCCGTCGCCGTCGAGCGCAAGTTGGAGGGTGCAGTATTCGTCGCTGCCACAGTCGTCGTCATCGAAGGGGTTGCACGACCCGGGGGCGGAGCCCTGATCGACTTCGCAGGTGAAATATTCGCAGGTGCCGTCGTCACAGATGTCACCGACGTCACAATCGGCGCCGCAGCCTCCACAGTGTTGGAAGCTGGTGTCAAAGTCGACATCGACGCATTCATCGGGCATGCAGATGTTGTCGGCCGTACATCCTTCGCCGGAGGGGCAGTCTCCGCAGTGGACGGATCGTGACTCGCCGCACCGGTCTTTGATCTGTACAGACCCGCATTCTATGTCATCGCTTTCAGCGGCGTCGTCGCATAGCTCGTCATCCGATTCGGGCTGGCAGATACACTCGTTGATCTGGCAGTCGTAATAATCGTCGGGGCAGTTGTCACCACAGTCGAGGACTCCGCCGCAGCCGTCGGGGAGTGTGCCGCACTCATCGTCTGCGCACTCTGTTTCGGGTGAGCAGTCAGCTCCCGAACACTCGAAGTCGGTGCACGACTCCGATGGGTCACAGTCGACCCCGTCTTCGTGCTCGCTGCAGTCGACGAGATTGCCGCAGCCGTCGGGCACCATCCCGCAGAGCCCGTCGCAGTCGACGCCACATTCCTGGCAGACGTTGTCGTGAGGGTGGCAGATAAAGTCATCGTCACACCCGCCGCAGTCAACGGTTTGCTGTTCGCCACAGCGGTCCTCGATGTCGTGCGTACCACAGGGGGTGTCGTCGAGTTCGTCACCGATCTGATCGCACAACTGCTGCTCGGGCTCCGGTTCGCAGACGCAACTGTTGGATTCACAGGTCTCATCGGTAGCGCAGTCGCCGCAGTCGACAGTGCGTTGTTCCTCACAGCGGTCGGTCAGCTCGGCGCTGCCACAGTCGTAGCCGGCTTCATCGCACAGCTCATCGTCGGATTCGGGCTGACAGACGTCATCATCGGTATCATCGTCGACGTCTTCGGTACCGGCGTCGAGATCGTCGGGAGAGCCGACGGCATCGACGTCGTAGTGAATGTTGCATCCGGCGAACATCATCAGCGCAGCGACGGCGCCAATCCACAGCCAGTGCGCCGGTGAACCGATGCCCGCCGATGGCTGAAGGCGCTGTGATGTCGAACTGCAGTGACAATCCATCAGAAGCGTCCTGTCAGATTCAGCATTCCGGCACCCGACTCATCGGTGCCGACTGCCGGCAACAGTTGCAGATTCCAGGAAGTTGCGCTGTGGTCAGGAGAGGAGCCGGACAATCCACCGATCAACCACATGGTGATGCCGGCGGCGGCGAGTCCGGCGCCGGAATACAGGGCGATGCGCCCCCGCTGGGTGGTCTGTTCGATCTCGGAGCGCAGCTCGTTATACGTGGTCTGATCTCCCTGTTCGGCGGCCGTTTCGTAGGCCTGGATGCGATCGTCGAGCTGGAACTCAAGCACACCGGCGTAGCCGAGAAGTCCGACTCCGCCCATGGTTGTGACGACTCCAATCCAGCCGACGGCGCCCAGCCCGGACGGGTCGTCGACTTCGGGGGGCGGTTCGACATCAGGTGGTTCTTCGTCGACGGTCCGTCGGCGATCAGCGATGCGTTGCTCCACATCGTCGCCCACTGCTGTGGCAGTGATGGCCACACCGGTTGCGTCGGCACGTGCTGCGTTGCGCGTTGCTTCGTCCGCAGGAAGACCTTCCAGCTCCCCTGCTTCGACGGCGGTGCGGTGAGCATCTTCGATGTCGCCCAGGTGCAGATAAGCCAGGGACTTGTTGTACAGAATCATCGGGTGTGGATACAGCCGGCTCGCCCGGCGAAATTCGACGATGGCCCGTCCATAGTTGCCCGAGAAGTAGTGCTCTGCGCCCTGTTCGAAGTGCTCGTTGGCCTGGCGAAGATCCTCCTCGGTGGGTTCGTCGTCGACGATACCGTCGTCGAGTTCATCTGGATCTTCCTGGATCGCTTCTGGTTCCGAGGCGTGAGCTGTCGTCGCCCCCGCAATGGCAATGCACATAAACAAAAGCGACGCCGCTGTGAGCATACCAGCGAGCAAGAACGACCGGGCGCAGACGGTGGAGGTGAATATTGTTGTCGATCTGTTCATCGCCGCCTCTTGGGCCAGTTAGTCAAGCGGGATGAAACCAGGCTCGGTCTGTTCCTGCTCGTCTTTCTGAGGCTCGTCATCTTGCTGCTCTTCTGGCTCGGGTTGAGGCTCAGGTTGAGGCTCTGGCTCGGGCTGAGGCTCAGGTTCGGGCTCGGGTTGAGGCTCAGGTTCTGGCTCGGGTTGAGGCTCAGGTTCTGGCTCGGGTTCTGGCCTGGGAGCCGGTTGCGGAGCGTGATCGGCGACAGGTTCATCTCCATCATCGGCGGATTCCAGTTCCAGTTCAATGTGCGTCTGGAACTCGTCGATCGTTGCCTCAGTGGGTTCTCTGTTGTCGTGCTCGGCTCTGATAGTTACTGGAAATTCGTGGTCGCTACCAGCGACGTCGACGGGGCTGGTGCCCACGCGCTGACCGTCGATGATGATCCGAGCGTCGTCAGGGTCGGTTGTGACGTGAAATGTGGAGGCACCATCCGACGCCGTTTCCAGCGAGGATTCCGTCGCCGAGCGCGCCTGGCTGACAGATTCGTCCAACTCGGCGGCGGCGAGTTCATCGGCATCCTCATCGGGGTCCGATGGGAAAATGATGTCGGTAAACATCAGGGCGGCGAGCACAGCGATGACAATCACAGCCGAGACGACTCCGGTGATCAAACTGGGGTTGGAACGCCACGGTGCTTCGGAGCCCACCTGTGAGGTTTCGGTGGGAGGATCCCGATGTTGAGGTGGCTGGTCTGAAGTCTGGTGTTGCTGCGAGTCGGAAGTCTGGTGTTGCTGCGACAGGTGGGCGTGGTGAGAGCCCGAATCGAGTTGCGTGGTGGGATTTTCGTCCGAGGGGAGTTGATTGTCCGCGGATGATGGCTGTGGACTTTCGTGGGGAACGACTTCCGTCAGCTCGACGAGTTCGTCGTCGGGCTTCTGTTGGTGTTGAGTTGACGGGGTTGCAGTGGCGGGGTCGGACAGATTGAGCGAATCGAGCGCTTCGAGCACTTCGTCTGCGCTCTTGAATCGCTGACGGACGTCCTTAGCCAGCAGTTTTTCCAGAAGAGTACGCAGCTCGCCAGGAACACGATCGTCGTCCGGGGTCAAAATAGGTTCCGGGCTGACCTGGCGGCTGATGATCTGCATGGTGGACTCACCACCGACGGCCTTGGTGCCATACAGTATTTCGTAGACAACCAGCCCCAGGCTGTAGAGGTCGCTGTGGGGGCCGATTTCGTCTTTACCCAGCAATTGTTCTGGGGACATGTAGCGAGGGGTGCCGATGATCTTGCCCTCGCGGGTCAACTCAGTCTGTTTGGTCTGTTGGTCGTCGAAGATGTGCTTGGCGATGCCGAAATCGAGCACTTTGACCTGATCGCGGCGCCCCACATGGTCGTAGACCATGATGTTGGCTGGCTTCAGATCCCGGTGCAGAATGCCCATGGCGTGGGCTTCCTGAATACTGGACAGACACTGGCGCAGGATGTTGGCGACTCGGTCGGGGGCGATGGGGCCTGATTCTTCCAGCAATTCATCGAGGGGCTGGCCGGAGATGTATTCGAAGACCATGTAGGACATCCCGGAGTCGGTATGCCCGTAGTCGTACATGGTGATGGTATGAGGGTCCCGAAGGTTGGAGATGACCTTCGCCTCACGCTCGAAGCGCCGGACCCATCGGTCGAGCGCGTCATCATCGCCACCATCGGTGTTCAGCGGGCGCAGCACCTTCAGGGCCACATCGCGGTCAATGCCGGTCTGGGTTGCGCGATAGACGTGAGCAAACCCTCCCTGACCGAGAGCCGATTCGATGCGATACCGCCCTTCGAATATCTCCCCGGGTTGTAAGGGTCTCCACTTCATTCAGAGCCGTATGCCGAAAGGACACCGAAAAGATGGTTGCTGTCCGGCTTCCAAGACGCTCGGCTCCGAAGGGTAACAAACGGTATCGATGGGAGCAATGTTTTCCAGCCGCTCATCCCTGTGAAATGGTTACATAATACGCCCCGGCGGGTATCGCGCAGAGGCTGCTATTGTGCCAAAGAATTATGTCGTGGCTGGTTCCGCCTCTTCGCCGTCGCCTTCTTCGTGGTTTCGCCAGCCATCGCGAATGATCTCGACGATCATCAGGGCAACGCCCACGCATATCAGCGCGTCGGCGACGTTGAAGGTCGGCCAGCGGTACTCATCGGTGTACTTCCAGACGATGAAGTCGATGACGTATCCGTAGCTGACGCGGTCGATGAAGTTGCCCAGCGCCCCGGCGGCGATCAGTGTCAGCCCCCAGAACAGGATCTGCTGGCGCAATGGAATCTGACGAAGCAGCCCGATGATGATGCCCACCGCCAGCAGGCTGACGATGATGAAGAAGGGTTTTCGAAACGACTCGTCGGCGTCGGCTAAAAGCCCGAAGGCCGCCCCTGGATTGATGGTGTACTGGTAATCCCAGAAGTCCTCGATGACCACCACCTCCCGGTGGCGAACTTCGAGCCTGTCGCCCTCCTCCAGCTTTTGGTCTGCTGCCATCGGCTGGCCATCGGCGTCGAAGGTGGAGGGGGCGACCATCTGGTCGATCTCTTCTTCGGAGTTGGCCGAAAACTCATCCTGGAGAAATTCGCGCAGATCCATCCCGGCGCGCTCGGCGTCGACTTCGAGCTGGATGTAGTTGCGCACGTTGGGGCTGTCGGTGGCGAGCCGTTGCTGTGCGTACTGTTTGGTCCACTGGTCGACGGCGACAAGCATGACCAGCGCCAGCACGAAGATGCCGTATTTTTTGATCGATTCCTTGCTCATGTTCCGTCCAGTCGATGTACAACTTCGGTGCAGCGGGGGCAGATGTCGTCGTCGCCGCCGGGAGCGACCCAGTAGTTCCAGCAGCGGGGGCACTTGTCGGCGTCGGAGGCTTCGACCTTACAGTTTACTGTTTCGTCAGCGGGCACATCCCCTTCGGAGACGTCGACGGCGCTGACGATAAAAAGCGCGCACAACTGGTCTTCGTATTCCCGGAGCAACTCCAGGGTGGTTCCCTCGGCGAAGAGCGTCAGCTCTGCTTGTTGGCTGCTGCCGATGATCGGCTCTTCGTCGCCTTCGGGAGCCCGGGCGGTCTCCAGGGCGCGCTGAACGTCGCTTCGGATGTCCAGAAGCTGCTGCCAGGTCTCGCCGAGTTCGTCGTCTTTCCAGGCGTCGGCCTCGTCGGGGAAGGAGCTCAGAAAGACGCTGTCGGCTGCATCGTCGCCGGCGGGCAGAAAATCCCACACTTCCTCGCAGGTAAACGAAAGGATTGGTGCAGCGGCCCGGGCCAGGGCGCGAAGCACCAGCCAGTAGGCGGTCTGACCGCTTCGGCGCTGGCGGCTGTCGGGCCCCTCGCAGTACATCCGGTCCTTGGTGATGTCCATGTAGATGTTGGACAGGTCCACCGTGCAGAACTGGACCAGCGAGTGATAGATGGTGTGAAACTCGTAGTTTCGGTACGCCTCGTCGATGCGGTCGACCACCTGGGAGGCGCGATGCAGGATCCAGCGGTCGATCTCTTCGAGCTGGTCGACTTGCATCGCCTCGGCGGGGTCGAAATCGCCGATGTTGCCGAGTAGAAACCGGAAGGTGTTGCGGATCTTGCGGTAGGAGTCGGCGATGCGATCGAGGATCTGCGGGGAGAGCGCCACGTCGCCGTGGTAATCCACCGCTGCGACCCAGAGCCGCAGGATTTCGGCGCCGTACTCTTTGAGCATCTTCTCCGGAGGCTCGAAGTTTTTGGAGGACTTCGAGTACTTTTTGCCCTGTTCGTCGGTGACAAATCCGTGGGTCACACAGGCTTTGTAGGGCGACTGGCCGCGGGAGACGACGCCGCACATCAGGCTGGACTGGAACCATCCGCGGTGCTGGTCGCTGCCCTCCAGATACAGATCGGCCTGGTCGCCCAGCCCCAGCATCCGGTCGAGCACACCGGCCCAGGAGACTCCGGAGTCAAACCAGACGTCGAGGATGTCGTCTTCTTTGCGGAAGTCCTCGCCGCCGCAGCCCGGGCAACTGGTACCTTCGGGAAGCAGCTCGGACGGTTCGCGTTCAAACCAGACATCGGCGCCGTGGTCTTCGACCAGCTCGGCGACGTGGTCGGCGATCTCTTTGGTCGCCAGCGTCTCGTCGCATTCGTTGCAGTACATCACGGTGATGGGCACGCCCCAGATGCGCTGGCGGCTGATGCACCAGTCGGGGCGGGTTTCGACCATTCCCCGGATGCGGTCTTCGCCCCACTCGGGCACCCAGTCGACGCGGTCGATGGCCTCCAGAGCGTTGTTGCGCAGCTCGAAGCCCTCCGCTTTGTCCATCGACTCCGGCTCCATGGCCACAAACCACTGTTCGGTGGCCCGGAAGATCACCGGCTTTTTGCTTCGCCACCCGTAGGGGTAGCGCTCGATGGTCACCCGTTCGCCCGGTTCGTTCAGAAGCAGCCCCAGATCGTCGAGCTTGTCGGCGATCTTGGCGTTGGCGGTCAGCACGTGCATTCCGCCGTAATCCTCGACCTCGCCTTCGATAAACATCGCGTTTTCGTCGACGGGGCAGACCACGTCGAGCCCGTGGATCTGGCCGAGCATAAAGTCTTCCTGACCGTGTCCGGGGGCGGTGTGCACACAGCCCGTACCCTGGTCGAGGGTGACGTAGTCGGCGGGAAGAAGCACGGAGGTCTGGTCACGCCAGGGATGCTGGGCTTCCGGTTTGGTTTCGTCGCCGAAGTCTCCGACGAGTTCGCGGCCCTCAAACTGTTGGAGTACCTCGAACTCTTCGATGTCGCAGTCGTCGAACACCTGGTCGCGAAGCCCTTCGGCGAGCACGTAGACCTCGTCGCCCACGGCGACCAACTCATAGGTCAGCGACGGGTGCAGGGCGATGGCCTGGTTCGCCGGAAGCGTCCAGGGGGTGGTCGTCCAGATCAGAACGAAGACATCTCGATCGCCCACCTCGGAGGCGAGCTCATCGGGGAGCTCGTCGAAGGGAAATTTCACGTAGACGTGTTCGGTGCGAAAGCTGTCATATTCGACCTCCGCTTCCGCAAGCGCCGTGTTGGAGTCCCAGTCCCAGTGCACCGGCTTGAACCCGCGGTAGACGATGTCTTTGTCGAAGAACTCGCCGAGCTGGCGGATCGTTTCGGCCTCGTAGGCGTAGGACATGGTGGTGTAGGGGTTGTCCCAGTCGCCGAAGACCATCA
>SKMT01000540.1 GCA_007120915.1 Myxococcales bacterium
AAGCACAACAGGACGATGAGCCCACACAGCAAGACGATGACGAAGAATCACAGGAAGACGACGAACAGCAGGCGGCAGACGAACAAGAAGAGGCCGACCAGCAGCTCCAGCTCGCCGAGCGGGCCATCGAACAGTTCCGCACTGCCTCCGACGCCGATGACTCCGCACCCTCTCCGCATTACTGGCAGGCCCGCCTGGCGCTGCACGTCGACAACATCGACGACGCTCTCGACTACCTGGAGCGCGCCGTCAACGCCTCTCCGTCTCATGTCCCCTCTCGGCTTCAGGCCGCCCAGATCTACTACCGGCAGGGAGCGCTGAACGACGCCGCCGAACACCTCGACGAGATCATCGACGCTCTCGCCGACGGCGCCTCCGATGACGAGCGCGCCGAAGCCTATCACTTGCGCGGGATGGTCCATCAGGCCCGACAGGAAAGCGAAGAAGCCATCGACATGTTCACCCAGTCACTGCACACCGACAGCGACCGCCCCGATACCCTCCAGGCGATCGCCCGAGAATACGAAACGGCCGAAAAATACGACGAAGCGCTCAGCTTCTTTACCACCGACGAAAACCTCGGCGAGGAAGACCCGGAGGTGATGCTCGGTATTGTGCGCTCCTACATGGGACTGGAACGCTGGACCAGCGCGATGGACACCCTCGAAGAGGGCGAAGATTTGTTCCCCGACGACGCCCGGTTCCCTTACAATCTGGGCCTGATCAACGAGCAGAGACACAACTTTCACGAAGCTCGTGACGCCTATGAACGGGCCGTCGAGATCGACGAAGATCTACTGACCGCCCACGTCGCGTTGGCGCGACTGGCCTGGCAACTCGACGACGACGCCGACGCCGGCGACGAACACATCGAGGAGATCGTCAAACGCCACGAACAGATCGACGCTCCACTCGCAGCCTCTGTGGCCGAATACCTGCATATGTCCGAACGGCCCGCCGGTGCACGCTACTGGAACGAGATCGCCCTGGAGCGCGACCCCAACTACTGGGATGCTCGCCTGGCCCTGGCGAGGGTGTACCTGGATGAAAAGGACACCGAAGAGGCTCTGGAACTGCTCGAACAGGCCCACGACGAGGGCATCCAGTCGCTGCGGCTGTCGGCGTACCTGGCCGATGCCTACCGCCAGAACGAACAATACGACCGGGCCATCGAAACCATCAACGAAGTCATCGCCGAAGACCCCGATGAGGCGGAATACCTGTTTATTCGCGGGCGCATCTACTACGACCGTGGAAACTACTCGACCGCCCGCGACGACTTCACCGGCGCCTACGATATCGATCCACAGTTCCACCGTGCCTACTTCTACGTGGGGCGCACCGCCCTGGCCGAAGAAAACCACAGCCTCGCCGGCCGGGTCTTCCACCATGTGCTGGATTACCAGCCCGAAAACGGCAAGTTCCACTACTACCTGGGCAAAAACTTCGAGGCCGAAGGGTCACCGGCGCCGGCGCTGGATTCCTACTCCAATGCCATCGACTCCGATCCGGACTTTGTGCTCCAAAACCCGGAGGTCTTAGTACGCCGTGGAATGTTGCTCGCCGACATTGGCCAGACCAACCCCGCCTACGAAGACGTCGAGCGCGCACTCCAAATCGATCCCGACTTCAACGAAGCACTCATGGCCATCGGTTCGCTACACTACGAGGGCAGCGAATATGCTGAGGCCATCGAACACTACAGCGATGTACTCGAAGAAGACCCCGAACACCCCCGCGCCCAGTACGAGTTGGGCATGGCCTACGTTCACGAAAACCAGGACCGCGAAGGGGCCCGCCATCTACGACTGGCCGTCGAACACGGCTATGACGACCCCGACATCTATCGTACTATGGGGTTTGTGTACCGAGAACTAGGCCAGCGAAGCGAAGCGTTAGAATCGTTCAAGACGTTTCTGCGCGAAAGCGACGAAGATCAGATCGCTGACAGCACACGCCGAGAAATGTTACGCCAGATCGAAGACCTGGGTGGCTAAACACTCCACCTGATGACCTCTTGACTCCACCTACTCGCAGTCGATCTCCATGGAGAATGTCCTCCTAATATCGTCATCAGATGCCCTGAAAAACCGAATCGGGGAGCTGATCGAGACACCGGACCGCATCGATACCGTCTCGGACTGGACGGAGGCCCAGAAGTATCTGGCCGCCAACAGCCCGGCGGTGGTGCTGCTGGACACCGATCTGGTCACCCCGGCAACCTCGGCTCAACTCGTTCAACTCAACAACGTATTAAACAAGGACGGCAAAGACGCCTTCTTCGTGGGCGAAGACGATGGTGGGCTCGACCAGTGGATTCAACTATTTGACGCTCTATCGGAACACGTCATCTCACCGAAAGCCCCGGGGGCAGCGAAGAAACTGCTGAAGGTAGTCAACCACTTTCTGGGTGACGACGCTGACGACAACGACGGTGCTGACGACGACAGCGGCGACGCCTCCTCAGCAAAGCGCCCCACCGACAGCGACGACGCTTTGGAAATGATGGTGCGTCTGCCGCGAATCGAGGACGGCTCCCTCGATAATATCACCCTCGGGCGCGTGCTGTACTCTCTTCGGGTTCAGGAACAGACCGGGGTGTTGCAGTTGGGGCACAAGGATATGAAGCGCAGCTTCGCGTTCCAGGCCGGGCGCTTTGTCAGCTCCCCGAACCACGACGGGCTCGAACCTCTGTCGAGCGCCTTCGCCTGGAACGGAGGACGCTTCGACTTTACCGCTCACAGCAGTCTTTCCGGTTCCCCGAAATCGACATTCGCGGTGATGATCCAGGGGCTAACCACCCATCGAGGCCAACGCCAGTTGATGAACGGTCTGATGTCGAGGATGCAGACCTACCCGGTACTCTCTCAACTGTGGGATGAACGCCGCGATGACATCGACTGGGACATTCTCAGCGCATTTCTCGACCACTGCGACGGAAACTCCAGCCTGGAGCAGATCTTCAGCCACTTCGGCAGTCAGGTCACCGACGCCTTCCGTGCCGCCGCCTTCGCCCGCGACACCGACCTGGTGGTCTTTCGCAGCGAAACGACCATCAGCAGCGTCCGGGTCCAATACGACCAAAAGTCGCGCAGCTCCTCGTCCGCTCGCTCCCTGTCGTCCGCCGGCCGACCCTCTTCGCCCAGAAGTTCCGCTCCCTCCAAAATTGAGCGGGCTACCGGTTCGGGACGGAAACAACTGGAAAACGAACTGCGATTGTTTCAGCAATCCATCGAATCGATGTCCCCCCACGCTGTCTTCGGTGTCTGGGAAGGATGTGGCCGAGAGGTCGTCAAAGAGACCTACTACAGGATGGTCAAAGAACACCATCCCGACGTCTACGGCGGCAACGTCTCCGGGGAGGTGCGCAACCTGGCCGAACAGATCTTTGTGGCCATCCGCGAAACCTACACCGAGTTGCTGAAAGTCGAAGACGAACAGACTGTACCTCCCCCCGACAAGACAACTCCCGGCCAGCGCGCTGGCCGCAAAAAGCAGACCACGCTGCACCCCGGCCAGGCAAAGGCGGTGGCCGACGACGACTCCCGAGGATCCGGTTCGAAACAACCTGGCCAACAGCCGGGTCGACCCCGCCGAAACTCCACCCCCATCGGGCTGGGAAGCGAACCCAGCACGGCCCATCCGGAGTACGAATCACAACAGAAACCTCGCCGAAGCGGGCGCACCGGCCGCTCCACTCCCAGCCTCGGAGCCAACAGTTCCAGCAGCGAAACGTCCGATACCGACGACTCCTCCAACAGCAACTGGCGCAAAAAGCGACTTCAGCGTCTTCAGCAAAGCTCCAAAAGAAAGCGCCGCCGCACCACCAGCTCCGCCGGCAACCCGGTCCAGCGCACTACATCGCACGCATCGGGCAGTTCCACCTCCTCCAACTCTTCCGAAAAGCGGGCTCAGAACACGTTCAACACCGGCTACAAACACTACAAACAAGAGCGTTTGAAAGAGGCTCTTCCTCAGTTTGAGAAAGCCCACGAACTCGATCCTGGTCACGGGCTGTACATGACATTTCTGGCCAACACCCTGTTTCAACTTGATCCCGACCAGGCAGACCGCTGTCTCGATTTGCTCAAACAGGCCATCGACACCGAAAACCGTCAGGCCTTGCCTGATGCCCATCTGTTCATGGGCAATATCTTGAAAGTTCAGGGCCACGAACACCGGGCGTACCGCCACTTCAAGCGCGCACTGGAGCTAAATCCCGGGGCTCGTGATGCCAAGCGTGAAATTCGTCTCTATGAGCGGCGCCACAAAGATGACGAGAAGTCCGGCGGGTTTTTCAAAAAACTATTTAAAAAATGACCGGCGCGCGCATACGATGGGCTCTGATTTAGGGCAAACAGGTCGGATTTGTGCGCTGGCTTCAACGGGATAGACCATCATGGGAAAAATTATCGGCGTCGACCTTGGAACCACCAACTCCTGTGTCGCCGTCATCGACGGTGGAGAGCCTCTGGTGCTGCCAAACAGCGAGGGCTCCCGCACCACGCCCTCGATGGTGGGGTTTACCGAAGAAGGCGAACAGTTCGTGGGCCAGCAGGCCAAACGCCAGGCCATCATCAACCCCGAGCTGACCGTCTACGACATCAAACGGCTCCTGGGCCACAAGTACAACTCCGACCAGGTCGAAAAGTACGCCGAAATCCTGCCCTTTAACATCGTCGAGAACACCAACGGCGATGCCTGGGTGGAAGTCGACGGCGACCGCTACAGCCCCCAGGAGATCTCGTCGCTGATTCTGCGCAAAATGCGCCAGACCGCCGAGGACTACTTCGGCGAAGAGATCACTGAAGCAGTCATCACCGTGCCCGCCTACTTCAACGACGCACAGCGAAACGCCACCAAAGACGCTGGCAAAATCGCCGGTCTGACCGTGCGCCGCATCATCAACGAGCCCACCGCCGCTGCACTGGCCTATGGTTACGAGGAGACCGACCACGCCAACCTGGTGGTCTTTGATCTGGGCGGGGGTACCTTCGACGTCTCCATCGTCCAGCTTCGCGGCGGAGTCTTCGAGGTGGTCTCCACTGCCGGAGACAACCACCTGGGTGGAGAGGACTTCGATCGGGTGGTGCTCGACTTTCTGATGGAACGCTTCGAAGAAGACACCGGCATCGATGTCAGCGACGACCGCATGGCGCTGCAGCGACTCAAGGAAGCGGCCGAAAACGCCAAGTGCGAGCTGTCCACCGCCAGCGAAACCAACATCAACCTGCCGTTTCTGGCCGTCGACGACTCCGGGCCACGCCACCTGTCACTGGATCTGTCGCGCTCCCAGCTCAACGATCTGTGCTACGAGCTGATCGAACGGCTCGACATCCCCTGTAACGACGCGATGGATGAGGCCGGGCTTTCCAACTCCGACATCGACGACGTGTTGCTCGTCGGCGGTATGACTCGAATGCCCGCAGTGCAGAAACGAGTCGAAGAAATCTTCGACCGCAAGCCCCACAAAGGGGTCAACCCCGACGAAGTCGTCGCCAAAGGTGCAGCCATCCAGTCCGGAATCCTGGGCGGCGAAATTCAGGAGGTGATCCTTCTGGACATCACCCCCTTCAGCCTCGGCATCCGCGTCAGCGGCGACCGCTTCAGCCCCATCATCGACAAGAATGCTCCCGTGCCCACTTCTGCGACCAAGATCTTCACCACCACCGAAGACAACCAGGACGTGGTCACCGTCACCGTGCTGCAGGGCGAAGACGACAAAGCCAGCGCCAACAAGCTGCTGGGCATGTTCAACCTCACCGGCATCAGCCCTGCTCCCGCAGGCAAACCCCGCATTGAAGTAACCTTTGAAATCGACACCGACGGTATCGTCGATGTCTCCGCGAAGGACCTGAACACCGGCGCCAGCCAGTCGATCACCGTCGAGGGCCACTCCGGGCTGTCCAGCGAAGAATTGCAGCGGGCAATGAAACGAAGCGAAAAAGCCGAAGCCTCCAAAACCTTCGCCTAATCCCGCTGCCCAGGACACACGAGTGGGCAGGTGGCCCGAAGGCCCGGGAGAGGTACCACACACACCACACCACCGACTACTCTGCGGCTCCCACTGTCGCGACTTTCGCATCCCGATCCGGCGCCTCCAGACGCATCCGCCAGTCCACTCCCGCCACTTCCCTGGGCTCCAACTGTAACCAGACGTTCTCTCCGTGAAGCGGTTCACTGGAGACGATAAAGTGGTTGACAAAACCCGACTGCGTCGCCGCCTCACAGGCCTGCGAAAAGCTGGGGCAAGCGTCGCGTTCCGGGCATTGCGTCTTGTAGGTGCTGTAGTACAGCGGCTTGCCCCCGTGATGTGCCAGCATCATGTGCCCGTTGGTGATCACGAAGGTCAGGTAGAACTTCTCGTCGTCCTCCTCTTCCTGCCCCTCCAGCACGTCATAGCACTCCATGCCCACCACCTCGTGCACATCGTCGACGGTGGTGCGTACCGCATCGATGACATCCTCCAGATCCGTCCCCTTGCGGTTGACGTCGAAATAACGCGCCATGTTCGAAATCAGCAAATAGAACAGCACTTCGCTGTCGGTGTCCCCCAGAATAAACCGGCGGAACTTCGGTGAGACCTTCTCCAGGAGTGCGTCGCGATACTCGTCGAAATTCGGAATCTGGCCGTTGTGCCCGAAGATCCAGTTGCCGTACTGAAACGGATGGGAGTTGATGATCGACAACTCCCCGACGGTCGCCCGCCTCAGATGCGCCAGCACCGTCTCCGAAGAAACAATGCCCGACACCCTTCGAAACAACGTATCCGACACCGCACGAGACACACTTTTGACCACGTGCGGATAACCATCGACGTAGTAGGCAACCCCCCAGCCGTCGGGATGAGCTTCGCTCTGGTGCATCAGCGCATTGTCAGCGCTGACCAACGACCGATGCACCTGGCTTGTGATCACCGAGCGGAATCCAAAGAGTCGACACATAACGAACGTTCCGGTTCAAGGTTTCCGTCAGTCTTCCAGAGCAGACGGTACAGACGTCTTCTCACGATCGCAAACCATACCAACCCACTAGGAATTTCAAAAATTCAGGTGTTCGGTGGTCGGTGTTCGGTATTTCGCTCTCATGATCTCACTGATCGAACCCGGCAATTGCCAGGGCAATGTCATCCTGCCGATCCCGAAAGTGCCAGGCACGCCGCGGCGGGTCGTTGAACAGGATCGAAAATGCCACCGTACGGCCCCCGGCGGTCTCCATGTAGCCACTGAGCGCGGTGACGTCGCGCAGGGTGCCGGTTTTTGCCCGAAGATTACTCTTGGTCAGATCGTCGTCGAGCCGATGGGCCAGCGTGCCATCGACCCCAGCGATCGCCAGCGAAGAGGCGAACTCCGGGCCATAGCGATGAGTGTTCATCTGACGCAGCAATCCAACAATCTGACGCGCCGTCAGTTCGTTGCCGTCGTACAACCCGCTTCCGTTGTTCAACCGGTAGCTGTCGGGGGCAAATCCGAACTCTTCGAGCGTCTCTTCTGCCCGGTTCAGCGCCGCCTCCCAGGTCGAGGGGTCATCCCCGTCGTTGCCCAGCACCCGCAGCAGTTGTTCGGCGATAAAGTTGTTCGACCACTTGTTCATCGCCCACACCGCCTCCATCAAGGGCGCGGAGCGATGGTCCAGAAGCTCTTCGCCCTCCGTGGGAGCTGCCCCGTGACGAACCTGTCCGTCAAAATCGATGCCCACCATCCCCATCGCCTCCGCGATCACCGATCCGGTAAACGCCGGTGGATCATCGATGCGCTTTCGCTGCGACACCGTATCGGCGTTCACCCCGATGGTCCCGCCGATCGTAAGCCGGGTTCCCTCTTCGGTGGGCGTAGATGTAACCTCGATGTGCGGCAGCGATCCCTGAACGGTCTGCGCCTGGTTGTCCACCTGCACATACGTGTTCGGCGGACTCACCCGCACCGTCGGCGCTTCACCGGGTTGGTCGGCGGGCTCAATCTCGGCGGTGATGGCGTTAAAATTCACCGACACCGCCCCGATGGGTGACCGATAGGCCGCTCCCGAATCCCGCAGATCGAACCCCGGAGGCAGATATCCCGCGTCGAACACCTTGTCGTCGATGACCACATCGCCGTCGATCGCTTCGATGCCCCGGCTGCGAAGCTGGCTGGCCCAGTGCAGCACATCCTCATACAGCAAGAACGCCTCTCCCTCTCCGCGCACATACAGATCGTCGAGCCGCCCGTCACTGTTGGAGTTGGTGATAAGTTTGGTCGAAAAAACGTGATTTGGCCCCAACTGATCGAGCACCACCGCTGCGGTCAACAGCTTGACGTTGCTCGCCGGGTTCATCCGCTGATCGGCCTGTCTGGAGTACAGAATCTCGCCGTCGGTCAGATCTTCGACATGAATGGAGATGTCGGTCTGCTGCAGCTCGCTGTCTTCGAGCACCCCGGCGATCGCCTCTTCGAGTGCCGGATGGTTCTGTGGCTCGTCGGCACCCTCATCGATCTGTGGCGCATCGGCGGCGGCTGTTTCATCGCCGTCATCCGCCACCGCCGGTGTCGCCACCAGCATCAACCCCATCATCGCCGCTGTTATCCATCGTCGTCGCATCCTGTCTCTCCCGGCGTGCTTCCATCACCAGTTTCACCACCACGTAGCCCATGATTGCCAGCCCCACCGCCGCCGATGCCAGCGCCCAGCCCAGTGTCATCCCACTGGCATATTCCGACAATCCCACCACCATCTACCTGCTCCGAATGTACCAGTTGACGCCGACCTTCGCCGTCTCTGTTCCATCTTCCCTTCGGCCCACGACATTGAATGTCCGGTCTACTCTCTCCCCGGTGCTCAGCGCCTCATCGAAGGCTTCGGCGACCCTGGGACCGTCGTTGCACTCAAAGGTGACCCGCGACTTCGCCTTGTCGACAAATTCGGCGGACACCCCTGTGACCACGAAGCTAAATTTCTCCGGGCGCGAAGCGTGATGGAAAAACACCAGCGCCCCCGTGGTTGCCTCCGCGGCCATCAGGCTCGCCCCGAAATACATGGTCCCGAATATATTGCGGGTCCGCCAGCCGAAGGGAAGATCGAGCGCGCACCGCTGAGCGTTCAGCTCCGTGACCTTCGGTTTCGCCATCGCCAACAGCGGCATTTGCGTCCACATCGCAGTCTGGAACAATGGCCCGGTGCGAAATGCCCGGGACAGAAGCCGCGCTTTTAGCGGCGGTTGTTCTTCATCGGATTCATCCAACTGCTTCATCGCCATTTGTTTCCTCGCAGGTTGTCGCTTCTTTGCCGTAGCATCCGCCTATACACTACGGGCGTGACTTTCGTACTTCGACCATCGTTGCCACTTCGTCGCCCATGACCGAACCGATCCGAAAACTTGGCCGCTACGAGCTG